>JAEXJU010000351.1 GCA_023448955.1 Bacteroidota bacterium | reverse complement strand
TCTCTCAGCTCTCCGTAATGATAAAAAATATCAGCCAAATCTTCTTCTTCATAATCGTTGATGATTTTCTTTGCATCCAGACCTTGCATTACATTCATTCTCATATCAAGCGGCGCGTTGCTTCTTGTAGAAAACCCTCTTTCCGCTTCATCAAACTGATGAGAAGAAACGCCCAAATCTGCTAAGATTCCATCAACCTGAGTAATTCCATAAGCCAGCATCGAATTTTCCAAAAACCTGAAATTCTGATTCACCAGAGTAAATCTCGGGTCGTCTATTGCATTTTTCAAAGCATCTAAATCCTGATCGAAGGAAAATAACTTCCCTTTATCAGAAAGACGGCTCAAAATCTCT
The DNA here is from genome assembly GCA_023448955.1 of Bacteroidota bacterium. Lineage (GTDB taxonomy): Bacteria > Bacteroidota > Bacteroidia > Flavobacteriales > Weeksellaceae > Epilithonimonas. The sequence goes on along the minus strand of JAEXJU010000351.1, from coordinate 13,252 downwards.
TTCGAATGACCGCCACCACCGAAAGTGCAGTCCACATAAATCCCGTCCGGATCGGTTACCAGAGCGTCTACACTTTGTTTTAATAAGACAGGATTATGATACATATTTTAGGTTTTAGGTGGTAGTTGTCAGTAGACAGCTTTTTCTTGATTCTTTATTCTTGATTCTTAGAATCTTCGGATTCTAAATTTCCCATCACTTCTTCTGCAAGATTGGCGAAATCTAATTCGCTGACAGAAATAACCTGTTCATAAGCTTCCTTGTCCCAAATCTCAAACAATTCGCCTGCACTAGTAATCACAATTTCTTTGGTCAGATTAGCATATTGTGTCAGATCTTTGCTGATTTGCAGACGGCCAACATTGTCCAACTCTGCTGTTTTGACTCCAGCTGTGAACATTCTGATGAAATCGGCATTTTTTTTCACAAACCGGTTCAGACCGTTTATTTTTGCCATCAGTTTTTCCCAAGGCTTCATTGGATAAACTTCGAGACACTTCTGAAACACCGACCGCTTGATTACAAATGACTCATCTGCAAAGAGTTCCATCTGCTTCGTAAGTGAAGCAGGCAGTTTGATGCGCCCTTTGTCATCTATTTTACATTCGTATGTTCCAATGAAGTTTTTCATTTGGAGCAAATTTATATAAATTTCTACCACATTTTACCACTTTTGCCCACTTTTATACTTAATGTTTATAACTTTTTACTTTCTCAACCATTTTGGCTAATGATTTGATTTCAAATCAATTAAAATTAAATATTACAAAAAGCCTTACCATAAAGCATTTGCAATGAATGATTTAAAAATTGAGGTGAAAGATTCTACTAATATTAAAACGATTCTGAGTCAGGATTCAAAATGATTACATTTGTTTTATGAACTATTTAGAAGCACTTAAATGGCGATATTCGGTAAAAAAATTCGACGGGAAGAAAATTCCGTCAGAAAAATTGAACAATATCCTGGAAGCTGGAAGGCTATCTGTCAGCTCATTAGGACTTCAGCCTCACCATCTTTTGGTGGTTGAAAATGATGAAACGATTCAGAAATTGATACCAGCTTTTTATAATCCGTCCCAGATTTCCACCTGTTCACATTTGATAGCTTTGGTTTCTAAGACCCATATTAATAAGGAATATGTCGATAATTACTTCGGTCATATAATTAATGAACGCGGTGTAACATTGGAACAATTATCTTCTTTCAGAAATAATATCAATCAATTTTTAGAAAATTATACACAAAAAGAATTGGAAAGCTGGTCAGAAAAACAGAGTTACATCGTGCTTGGTTCATTAATAATAGCTTCTGCTGAAGAGCAAATCGATACTTGTCCAATGGAAGGCTTCAGTAATGAAATTTTGGAAGATACTTTGAAAATTGATAAAACCAATGAAAAGATTGCTGTGGTTCTTGCTTTAGGCTATCGAGCAGAAGATGACATTTTTCAGAATTTCAAAAAAGTAAGAAAACCTTCGGATAAGTTTATTAAATTTCTGTAAATTTAATTTTTAATTCAATCAAAATGAATGCAATCAGACAAATCGTTGAGGTCAAAAACCATAAGCTAAGCATCGAACTTCATGAAAACTTCGATGGAGAATACGCAGAGGTTATTATTTTTCCGAAAGAAGAAGAATTTGATTTTGAAATTTCTGAGGAAGAAAAAGAATTGATGAGAAAGCGTCTTGCAGAAGCTAAAGAAGAGGATTTTGAAGATTGGCGAGAATTCGCAAAAAACTATCTATAATCTCTTTGCATAAAATATTCTAAAAAATTTACATTAATATTTTCTCGCAGATTTGCAAATTAAGCTGATTAATTGCTTTTTTAAATTTGCCAAATCTGAGAAAGCAGCTAGAATTTTTAATCCTTATTATTTGTAATTTCTTTTCTAATACAATTCAACTCAAAAAATGATAAAAACAGACGTTCTTGTAATTGGTTCCGGAATTTCAGGCCTTTCTTACGCCATCAAAATTTCCGAACAATTACCAGAGACCAAAATAACCATTGTTACAAAATCTAACGAAGACGAGAGCAATACCAAATATGCGCAAGGCGGACTGGCAGTTGTCACAGATTTTTCTAATGATAATTTCCAAAAACATATCGACGACACTTTGCGGGCTGGCGATTACATCAATGACCCAGAAATTGTAAAAACCGTGGTGGAAGAAGCGCCTTTACGTTTTAATGAAATCGTGGAATGGGGCGCAAAATTTGATCAGGAAAAAGGTCAATATTCTCTTGGACGAGAAGGTGGACACACAGAAAACCGAATCGTGCATCACAAAGACATTACAGGTTTCGAAATCGAAAGAGCGTTACTGGAAACCGTGAAAAATTCTCCGAATATTGAGATGTTACCTCATCATTATGTTATCGATTTGATTACCCAGCATCATGTTCCGGGAAAAGAGCTGGACAAAGGAAATATCCACGGTTATGGCGCTTATGTTCTGGATGAAAAAAATAAAAAAATCAAAAAAATCACTTCAAAAATCACCTTAGTTGCAACAGGTGGCGCTGGTCACGTTTATAAAAATACAACCAATCCGATCATTGCAACAGGAGACGGAATTGCATTTGTACACAGAGCGCAAGGTAAAATCTCGAATATGCAATATTATCAGTTTCATCCAACGGCGATGTATTCCAAACGAGACGGAATGCTGTTTCTTATTTCTGAAGCAGTTCGTGGTGATGGCGCAAAACTCCGCACAAAAAACGGAAAACCTTTTATGCAAAAATATGATGAGCGGGAAGAGTTGGCTTCCAGGGATATTGTTGCAAGAGCTATTGATAACGAATTGAAAATAAGCGGAGACGAATACGTGGGCTTGGATTGCAGAGACATGGACAGAGAAAAATTCATCAATCATTTTCCTAATATTTATAAAAAATGTCTGGATGAAGGCATAGATCCAATGAAAGAATTGATTCCCGTGGTTCCGGCTTGCCATTATCTGATGGGCGGCATCGAGACAGACAAAAATGGACAGTCGTCTATCAAAAATCTTTTCGCGGTTGGAGAATGTACCAATTCCGGACTTCACGGTGCGAATCGCCTGGCTTCGAATTCTTTGTTGGAAGGTCTGGTTTTTGGACATAATGCGGCAATGAAAACCGTTGAATTGTTGAAAGAAAACGACTTTAATTTCGATGACCTGAAAGCTGTTCCGGAATGGAATGAAGAAGGAATGAAAATGATGGACGAAATGGTTCTGGTAACTTACCTTAGAAAACAACTTCAGGAAATGATGAGCGATCTGGTGGCCATTGTGAGAAGCAATGCAAGATTGGAATTGGCTAAGAAAAAACAGCGCGAAATCTACGAAGCTGTTACAGAACTCTATAATTATTCCATCCTTTCGCCGCAGCTTTCTGAACTGAGAAATCTCGTGAATGTTTCTTATCTGATTATTAAACATTCTCTGGAAATGAAAGAAAATAAAGGCGCATTTTATAATAAAGATTTGGCTACGAAACCGTTGTTGATTAGTGAAAGATAAATGAAACCATTAGTTATATTTTTTATTCTACTTTTTAATTTTTTTAATTCTCAAATCATAAAAGATTCTATTTTAGAAAAACCAAAGTATGTCAAAGAATATGTTCTTTCTCTAAATAATTCAAGTCCATTTACTTTTATGGAAGGTGATGATGAATATGGTCATGCAGTTATTATGACTCCTAAAAATTTGAGAGACAATATGGCTCGCTCTTGGTTTGAATCAGATTTTTGCAGATATATTAATAATGAAACCTACTATGATGAAAATCGTAATATTACAAAAGAAGCTTGGTATTACAAATCAGGGAAAACTGTTGGCTCATACGATTACAAATACGATTACTTAGGAAGATTAACGGATGAAAAATCAACTAATCATTATTCTTCATCTCAAAAAAAATACATCTATGAAGGCTTAAGTAAAAAAATAATGTTTACAGAATATCAATCAAAATGGGAAAACGAACCTGTTAGAACATATTTTAATAGTATTGAAAATCGCAATTCTTTTACAATTTCGAAATTCGATTCCTTAACTAAAATAGATAGTATTTTTACCGTGACTGATTTTGCATGGAAAAAAGTTGGAGAAAATTCATTTCAAGAAGGTAAAGATTCTGTTTTTCGGAAAAAACTTACTCTTGTGAATTTTTACAATGAAAATTTTCAAATAAAAGAATCTAAATCTTTTGATTATAAATTGGATTATGGCAATAAGAAACTTTTTCAAAGCAGTTACAAAAAATACAAGTATGATTCTTTAGGTAGATTACTAGAAGACATCCAAATTAGTGACGACAAATATCACTATCTCATATTAGAAAAGAATGGAAAATATACTGAAGAAATAAAAGATGGAGGATTCGCAAGTACTTCTTCTACAAAATACTTATATTATGACAATGGTGCAATTTGGACAAAAACTCATTACTACCAAGGGAATATCTCAAACCAATTTCGATTTGAATATAAAAACAATTTAATAGAAAAACTACATTATTTAGATACTTGGGGAAAAGAAAAGAATAATTTAAAACCCACAATCATTATATTTAAGTATAAATTTGACAATCATAAAAACTGGATTGAATGTATTAAAAACGTTAATGGAAAAGATTTATATGCTTGGAAAAGAGAAATAAAATATTATTGATTTTTTAATTATGCTTAAAGAAAACAATCAACAATACATCAGCTGGATTTCAGATTTGAAACAGAAAATCCAACAGAGCCAGATCAAAGCGGCGATTCAGGTAAATTCTGCTTTGATAGAGATGTATTGGGATTTGGGAAAAGAAATATCGGAAAGAAGTTTTGAGAATACTTATGGATCTGGATTCTTGAAACAATTAAGTAGCGATTTACTGAATGAGTTCCCCGACATAAAAGGTTTTTCATTATCGAACTTAAAGTACATAAAATCGTTTTATCTATTTTATAATCAAAACATTACAAAAAGCCAACAACTTGTTGGCGAATTCCCTCAGAGACTTTTTTTAGTTCCTTGGGGTCATCATATTCAGATTTTTACGAAGTGTAAAAACGTAACCGAAGCACTATTTTACATTAATAAAACAATAGAAAATGGCTGGAGCAGAGCAGTTTTGCTCAATATGATTTCCGGAAACTTATATCAGTCTCAAGGAAAAGCGATTACCAATTTTTCTAAAACGCTTCCAGATTACGATAGTGAATTGGTAAAACAAACGTTGAAAGATCCTTATATTTTTGATTTCATAAGTATTTCCGACAACTACAAAGAAAGAGAATTGGAAAACGCTCTGATTGATAATATCCAAAAATTCCTTATTGAATTGGGAAATGGTTTTGCATTTGTCGGGAAACAAGTGGAAATGAAAGTGGGCAATCAAAGTTTTTTCATAGATTTACTTTTTTATCACATCAAACTGAAAAGATACGTTGTCATAGAACTGAAAACAGGCGAGTTTGAACCGGAACACGCAGGAAAACTCAATTTTTATGTAACTTCTGTAGACAAACACTTGCGTGACGAAAACGACAACGCCACAGTTGGATTAATTATTTGCAAAACCAAAGACGACATTATCGCAGAATATTCTTTGACTGATTTGCATAAACCATTGGGAATCTCTTCCTACGAACTCAAGAAAATATTGCCAGATAACTTTAAATCTTCTTTGCCAAGCATTGAAGAAATTGAAAATGAACTTAATAAAAATCTCAAATGAAAAGACCAGCATACGCATCTGATAAAGTTTTAAAAGAATTCATAAAAACAGCTTTGGAAGAAGACATCCAAAATGGGGATCATTCTACATTATCCACTATTCCGAAAGATCTGGAGCAGAAAGCACAGCTTTTAGTAAAAGAAAACTGCATATTAGCAGGTGTAGAATTGGCTGAGATTATCTTTAAAACATTTGATAAGAATCTCCAAATTGAAGTTTTCATCAAAGATGGGCAGCCTGCAAAAAAAGGTGATGTAGCGTTTATAGTTTCCGGAAAAGCAAGGTCAATTCTTTCTACGGAACGCTTGGTTCTCAACTCTATGCAGAGAATGAGCGGCATCGCAACAATGACTCACGATTGGGATTCTCGACTAGTTGGTACAAAAACCAAATTGCTTGATACCAGAAAAACAACGCCAAATTTCCGAGTTTGTGAAAAATGGGCCGTTGCCATAGGTGGCGGAACAAACCACAGATACGGACTTTATGATATGATAATGCTGAAAGATAATCACATAGATTATAACGGAAGCATTACCAATGCTGTGAAAATGGCGAAAGATTATGTCAAGAAAAACAAGCTGAAACTTAAAATTGAAGTAGAAACCCGTAATCTTGATGAGGTAGAAGAAGCTGTAAAATCCGGCGCCGACAGAATTATGTTTGATAATATGGATGTGGAAATGATGGCAAAAGCAGTGGAAATAGTCAGTGGAAAAGCTGAGACAGAAGCAAGCGGTGGAATTACGCGTGAGGTGCTAAATTCGGTGGCAAAAACTGGCGTTAATTTTATCTCAGCGGGCGCTTTGACCCATTCTTACAACAACATCGACCTGAGTCTCAAGGCTTTAAAAAATTAACAGTTTATTAACAATAGTTATCATTTTTTTTTGGACTTTTGCGGCATAAATCTTAAAAAAATGAAAATGTTATCAAAGAAGCCGGCATTTGCCCTGATGCTGACCATGACAACGGCAAGCTTTTATTTTGCCCAATCTACTCAAGACACATTATCGAAAGACAACGAAATAGAACAAGTTGTATTGACAGGAGTCGCTGATATCGCTAAAGATAGAAAGACTCCTGTTGCTGTTTCTACAATTAAGGAAGCGCAGATTGTAGAAAGATTAGGAAACCAGGAATTTCCTGAAATCCTTAAAACAACACCATCTGTATATGCTGCAAAAGGCGGTGGTGGTTTTGGTGATGGCCGTGTTAATGTTAGAGGTTTCGACACTAACAACATTGCAGTAATGATTAACGGTGTACCGGTAAATGATATGGAAAATGGTTCTGTTTACTGGAGCAACTGGGCTGGATTATCAGATGTAACTTCCTCACTTCAAATTCAAAGAGGATTGGGTTCTTCCAAACTTGCTATTGCTTCAGTGGGTGGTACTATAAATGTACTGACTAGAGCAGCAGACAAAAAAAGAGAAGGTAATGTGACGGTTGGTGTCGGTAATGATGGTTATCTTAAAACTTTATTTTCTTATAATACGGGAAAATCTGCTACAGGATGGTCAACATCTTTTTTGATGTCTAGAACCGCTGGTAATACATATGTGGATGCATCAAAATTTGAAGCTTATAACTATTATTTTGCTTTAGGTTATCAGAAAGGTAATCACGATTTCCAATTTACATTCACAGGAGCTCCGCAATGGCATATGCAAAACTTTCAAAGTTCCATTGCCAGTTTTATAAAATACGGTAAAGATGGTGAACCAAACAGAAGATATAATTCTAACTGGGGCTATTTAAATGGTGAGGTAATGTCTCAATCCATCAATTTTTACAGTAAACCTGTAGCATCTTTTAATTGGGATTGGAAAATTTCCGAAAAATCCAAATTATCAACCGTCGGATATGCATCTTGGGGAAGAGGTGGAGGAACTGGTGTAATGGGTAGCATTGTTGGAAATAGAACAAGCGGGACAGGTTCTTCTACTAATTCTAAGGGAATTAATGACGCATACTTTAAAGATGAAAATGGATTAATTCGTTTTGATGATTTAGTAGCTTGGAATCAGGGAACTAAAACTTTTAGCTGGACAAATGCAGGTTCAAATTACACTGCTAAAAATGCAACCCCAGGTGTTGCAACTAGAACCAATGGTTTTACAAGAAGAGCAAGTATAAACTCTCACGATTGGTATGGAATATTGACTAACTTTCAGCATAAGATCAATGACAATTGGAACTTTTCTGTAGGTTTAGATGGCAGATATTATTATGGATATCATCCAGGTGTATTGACCGACCTGTGGGGCAATAATAAGTATATTGAAAAAGACAACCTAAATAATCCTGCAGGATATGATGTAACGCTGGTTCAAAACCCAACACCTTCTGCAAACCCATTTGTGAAGGCATTGAAAGACAAAAATCAGGTTGTTTACAGAAATTATGATGGCGAAGTACTTTGGGGTGGTGTATTTGGACAATTGGAATACTCTAATGAAAAAATTTCTGCATTCATCCAAGGTTCTGCTTCGGAACAAGGATTTAGAAGAATAGATAACTGGATTATAGATGGTGTTACTGTACAACAAGGAGAAAAGGTAAACACTAAAACAGCTATGAAGTATCTTTTCGGTTTCAATACTAAAGCAGGAATCAACTATAATATTGATGAAAAAAGCAACGTTTTTGCTAATGTAGGCTACTATTCTAAGCAACCATTGTACAATGCTGTTTTCAATTCTCCTCTTGCGCCAGCTGTTAGCAAAGACCCTTTGGCAAATAGTAATGATGGTAGAGCAACTGGAAATCAACAAATCGTTAATCCAAAACTGACTAATGAAAAAATTGCATCAGCAGAATTAGGTTATGGTTTTAGAAGTGGTATTTTCCGTGGTAATGTAAACTTGTACTATACAACTTGGAACGACAGATTTCAAAGATTTACCGGCTTACCAAACATTGTTGTCGGAACCGGATCATCTGCCGTAACATATAGTAGACCTTATGCTAATGTCAATGGAATTGATGAAGTTCATAAAGGTGTAGAGTTTGAAGGCATACTTAATGTAACAGACTACCTATCATTCAACGGGATGGTTTCCATTGGTGACTGGCATTATAAAGGAAATGCTTATGGAAATTTATTCGATGAAAATGGTACATTAATAAGCATTGATGGCAATTCGGAAGGAACTTTTGTTCTCGACAAAGTTAAAGTTTCTGATGCGGCACAAACAACAGCTTCATTAGGCTTTACTCTAAAGCCATTAAAAGGACTTAATGTTTTTAGCAATTGGAATTACTATAGCAATTACTATGGTTTGATCAACTTTGCAGATTTCTATGTCCGTCCAAATGGATCTATTACAAGTAATGGCAAAAAAGGATCTTTGGAATATCCAAGTTACAACCTATTCGATTTGGGACTTTCTTACGAGTATAAGCTTGCAAACGGACACAGAGTAATCCTTACAGGTAATGTTTATAACTTATTTGATACAACATATATATCTGATGGAAAATCTTCAAATCACGTTAAAGATCTTGCTGATTTTACAGATATCAAAAACTCAGCAGGACAAGTTACTCAAAGTGCTCAGCAACAATATGATGCTTACATCAACAATCCTAATAATTTCTATAAAGGACTTGATACTAGCAACACCGTTTTCTTCGGTTTCGGAAGAACCTGGTCCGCATCAATCTCATATAGATTTTAATATCTGTTACAACACTTTATTAATATCAAAATCCCGGCAATCTGTCGGGATTTTTCTATCTTTGCTAATCTAAAAATCAGACTATGGAATTTTACAACATTCTCCTTCACGCTCACAAAGGTTTTGCTTATCTTGAGTTATTACTTGTAGCTGCATTTCTTATCCTTTTATTGGTTACAATGTTTGGTTACAGCGGTAACATTTCCAAAGCATTCAGAAAAGTAACTTTGTTTACAATGATCTTTTTTCACGTTCAGTTTTTAGTTGGAATCGTAATGTTGATAACCAATTTCACAAAAGGACTGGATATGAGTATGGTGATGAAAAATGCCGACTTAAGATTCCAGTATGTTGAACATCCTTTTTCTATGCTTATCGCAGCTGTCATCATGACAATTGTTAACAAAAAGCTGAAAACCAATGACAAACTAACTATCCCAATTATGTCTTTAGGTTTAGTTGCAATAGCACTATTTGTATTCGCTTTTCCTTGGGCCAGAGTGTTCGGATAAAAAATGAAATTTCACTAATCAATTATCAATTATAAAAAATGAAAGTAGCTGTAGTAGGCGCAACCGGAATGGTTGGACAAGTTATGCTGAAAGTTTTGGAAGAGAGGAATCTTCCTATCACCGAATTAATTCCTGTAGCATCCGAGAGATCCGTCGGAAACAAGGTCAAGTATAAGGACAAGGAATTTACTATCGTTAGCATGAACGACGCTATTGCAGCCAAACCGGAAATCGCTATTTTTTCTGCAGGCGGCGGGACTTCACTTGAATTTGCCCCAAAATTTGCTGAGGTTGGAACTGTGGTGATAGACAATTCTTCTGCCTGGAGAATGGATCCTACAAAAAAACTTGTGGTTCCGGAAATCAATGCCAATGTTCTGACTAAAGAAGATAAAATCATTGCAAATCCCAATTGCTCAACCATACAATTGGTTATGGTTCTTCATCCTTTGAATCAGAAATACGATATAAAAAGAGTAATTGTTTCAACTTATCAGTCCGTTACCGGCACAGGAAAAGCAGCTGTAGACCAATTAAACTCTGAAATCAAGGGTGAAAATCCTGAGAAAGTATATCCTTATCAGATTTTCAAAAATGCATTGCCACATTGCGATGTCTTTTCTGATGATGATTACACCAAGGAAGAAATCAAACTCATGAAAGAGCCTAAAAAAATTATGGGCGATGATACTTTTAACCTGACTGCAACAGCGGTGAGAGTTCCTGTACAAGGTGGTCATTCCGAAAGCGTCAACATCGAGTTTGAAAATGAGTTCGAACTGGAAGATGTCAGAAAAATTTTATCTGAAACACCAGGCGTAGTTCTTCAGGATGACGTAAAAAATAACGAATATCCAATGCCGCTCTATTCAGAAGGACGCGATGAAGTTTTCGTAGGACGAATCAGACGAGACCTCTCTCAGCCGAAAACGCTCAACCTCTGGATTGTGGCGGATAATCTCCGAAAGGGCGCTGCTACCAATGCCGTTCAGATTGCGGAATATCTGGTTGAAAATAACTTAGTATAAACTAACAAAATCTAAAGAATCTTCGAAAAATCCGAAGATTCTTTTTTTATAGAAAAAATGAATACAGAAAAATCAAACGCCAATATTGCCTTCCAGAAATGGATTGCCTTTGTCGGAGTCCTTCTTTTCGTTGGAAAAATAATTGCCTGGAAACTTACCAATTCCGATGCGGTGTTTTCTGATGCTATGGAAAGCATTGTGAATGTCATTAGTGCATTTATGGGGCTTTATTCTCTGTATCTGGCGGCAAAACCAAGAGACGAGAACCATCCTTACGGCCACGGCAAAGTAGAATTCGTAACCTCAGCAATTGAAGGATCACTAATCAGCATTGCCGGCGTGATGATCATTTATGAAGGTACCAACAGTTTGATTTCCGGAAAAGTTCTCGGTAAACTGGATTTGGGAATATGGATTACCGCAGCAACTGCTGTTATTAATTATGTCGTGGGTTACATTTCCATTCAGAAGGGAAAGAAAGAGAATTCGATAGTTTTAGTATCTTCAGGCAAACATTTACAGTCTGATACCATTACAACTCTAGGCGTGGTTACGAGTTTGATTCTCGTTTATTTCACTGACTTAGTGTGGATAGACTCAGTTGTAGCCTTGATTCTTGGGATTTATATCATCACAATCGGTTATAAAATCATCAGAAAATCACTCAGCGGAATTATGGATGAAGCTGATCCTGAGCTGCTTAATAAACTTGCAACATTCCTCAACCAAAACCGCAAAAAAGAATGGATTGATATCCATAACGTTAAAATACAACAGTTCGGGAGCAGGCTGCATATCGATGCACATATCACTTTGCCGTGGTATTTCGAGTTAAGAACAGCTCACGATGAGATGGAAGACGTTATAAAATTAATTGCTAAAAATACAGACCGCTCTGTAGAATTTAATTTTCATATGGATGACTGTAAACCGACTTCCTGCGCTATTTGTCAAATCTTCGAATGCCCTGTTCGCCAGCATGCATTTACAAAAAAGATAGAATGGAACGGCGATAATATTTCGCAGCCTGATAAGCATACGCTGAAAAATTAATCCTGAATCATCCTTTTTCTGTAATAAAAAATCGGGATGATGAGAATCAATGTCAATGGCTGAATGACAAATCTTCGCACATAAAAAGAAAATAGGTATCCAAAACGGAACTCATCATTGATACAATAAAGGTAAATCGGAAAAATAATGACAAAAACAAGAAGTATCAATACAAAAGCCTGCTTTGTCCAATGTTTATTTTGAAAAATAAAATGAATGATTACCAAAGAAAAAAAAGTGTTCAGCCCGAATCTGAAAAGATAGCTTAAAATCAGTTTCCCCCAAACAAACTGAGGAAATGCAGCAGACTGATCTGCCGACTTAAAATAAGTCAGAAATGGATCGTAGAAAATTTTATCTTCTAATCCGCGGACTGCAATCAGCCCTGAAAAACCTGCTAAAACCAAAATCCACTTAAGCATTTTTTTCTCTTTTCAACGCAAAAAACTGAATCCATACCAGCCAGAGAACGATCACGCCGCCATAGATGATGGCCGGAAAAATATAATCGTGGCCGATTTTTTCATACTGAGGATATTTCAGGAAAATAATATTTAGCAGCACAATTCTTGAGACATTGAGAATATGTAGCAGAAAGATGCCTCCCAGCACATAAAGAAAAGTCTTGGAGCCTTTGTAAAATGCAAATATGAAAGCGGCATAAAGAATCACGACAGATATCACATTACAGCCTTCCACCATTCTTGTCGTATATTTTCCGGAAGTCTGAAAAAGAACACTGTGCAGCTTCATACTGTCTATCAAAGTCGTCGGAAAACCTAAAAAATACTGGAAAGATGCCACCTGTTCCGCTACACTCCTCGTGAACGGATCCACTACCTCCGCCGAATAAGAATTGAGATAAAACTGATAGAGCAATACCAGAACGATGTAAATAATCACAAATCTCAGCAGTATCTTCAGAACCGGTAGAAAATCTTTCATAAAGTAAAATTACAATTTTTCGTGGTTCAAATTCTATTATTAATTAACTTTGTTTTATGCAGAATCATCAGGAATTTTTTGAAGAATTTATAAAAGCAAAAGCAGATTTTTTCACAGCGCTGCCACAAAGCGGATCTTCAAGAATCAATTATATCGCACAGTCGGGAACTCAGAAGTATGTCATAACCTATAATGAAAATGTCCGCGAGAACAATGCATTTTTTTATTTCTCAGATTTATTTGAAAGTCTGATTCTTAATACGCCCAAAATCCTCAGAATCAATACAGATAATAATC
>JAEXJU010000339.1 GCA_023448955.1 Bacteroidota bacterium | reverse complement strand
TTTTATTTCTTTCCGATGTTTGTGCAGCAATATCAGATTCTCGCGTAATTGTTTTTTCAACCTTATCTTCGGTTTCCGTATAGCCAAACTGTTCATCATTGATTAATGAGAAAAGATCAGGCAGAGATTTTTTTGCCGGTTTTTCCTCTTCTTTAGAAATTTGCTTTTCGACAGTTTTATTTTCTTCTTTATTAATCAACATTTCTCCGGTTCCAGTAATCAGCCAGTTCCATTCGATGTCAGGAAATTTAGATTTTATCTTTGTTATAAAGTCTAGTGAAGGTTTGTTTCTTCCTGAGATGATGTGAGAAATGCTTGAGCGTTGCACTCCAATCTCTTCAGCAAATTCAGCTGGAGACAATTCCGAAAACTCTATTACTTTTGTAATTCTATCATTAAATTCCATTTCACAAATGTAAAAATAATATTTTAAACTTAAATTACAATTGTAATTGAATTATATTTACTTTTGTAAACAATGAATTAATAATAAATATTATCATTTAAAATGTTGTTTTACAGATAATTATCATCTGTAATGTGGAAAACTGTATCTATAATTGCAGTTATCAACAAATGATATATTAATGTTTGTGGAAAACCACACATTATTCATAAAACCATAAATTAATAGTATAAACTAATAAAAAAAGCTACCCATTGGAGTAGCTGAAATACTATTTAAACATAAATGTAAATTTACTTTTAATGTGTTTTCCTGTGCTTTTTTTCAGGAAAGAGTAGGGAAGTTCCGATGCTGATGAGCAATATAGACATAATAACAATCAGGGATTCCGAAGTCCCAAAACCGATATCTTCCAGATAATGATGGAACACCATTTTAAGACCTATAAATGCTAATAAAGCAGCAAGACCTATCTTCAGGAATCTGAATTTATCAACAATTCCGGCCAGCAAAAAGAACATAGATCTTAGTCCTATAATGGCAAAAATATTGGAAAAGAAGACAATATAAGGATCCTTAGTTATAGAAAAAATCGCAGGAATACTGTCTACCGCAAAGATTAGATCCGTAGCTTCCACGATGATGAGAACCAGGAATAATGGTGTCATTTTCTTAATTCCGTCTATTACAACAAAGAACTTATTGCCGACAAACTGATTATGAACCTTGAAGTGTTTCTGTGCAAACTTGACGATTGGATGATGCTGAGGGTCAATTTCTTCATCTTTATTACGTTCGATAAACATTTTTATACCTGTATAAATAAGGAATGCGCCGAACAGGTACATTATCCATTCAAACTTCTGGATGAGAGCAGCACCAATAAATATAAAGAGAAAACGCATCACAATGGCTCCGAAAATTCCCCAGAATAAAACTCTATGATAATTGCGAGGCGCCACACCGAATCCGCTAAATACTAATAAGATCACAAATATATTATCTACAGATAATGCGTACTCTACAAGATAGCCTGTTAAAAATTCGAGACCGAGGTTCTTGTCATATAACATTAAAGAATGTTCGAAATTCGAAGGGTTTACCTGGATTGGATGTTTATGCTTAGCAACAATTTCCTGAAGCCTTTCAACACTATCAATATTATGGATCAGATGACCGTAATAGGTGAGTAGAATATAAAATCCCATAGAAAGGAGTACAATAAAAAAACTCATCAGCCCGGCTTGCTTCAAAGAAACAGGTCCGTCTTTTTTACTAAATAGTCCCAAATCCAATAAAAGGATAATTACAATAAAAACCAGGAATCCGGAAAGAAATAAAATTTCGTTGCTCATTGTTAAAAATAATGACAAAAATAGGGATTTAATTGTGAATTAACTGGTTGCACATTTGTAAATAAACAGATATTTATAGCGTTTTTATGTTTAATACATTGATGAACAAACGGAGAGTATAAGCTAAAATAACACTTAAAGTAAACTTAAAATTTATATTTAATTAAATAAAATAAATATTTGATATTGTATTACTTACAATTTAAAATTAAAAATAATTCATTCCACAAAATAATCAACAGACAAAGTGACATTTGTCAATGTTTAATGATTTTACAAATGTAACAAGTGTAATTTCAGATTTAATCTTATTTTTGTTACAAATCAAAACAAGTAAAAATGACCATCAGTTTCCCTTATTTTAAAAATGTAAATTTTCCAGAACGCTATATTTCTCCTGAAAAATTATTTTCTTACCTACAGAGTAATTACAGCGATTACATAAAAGAAGTTGGCAAGTCCGGACTTGGGAAACCTATATATAAGATGACATTAGGAAAAGGGACAACAAGAATAGCTGCCTGGTCTCAGATGCACGGGAATGAGTCTATCGCAACTTTAGCAATGCTTGATCTTCTTGCTATTTTTGAAAAACATCCAGAACTTAAGGAAAAGCTATTTGAGCTTATTCAACTGGATTTTATTTTTATGCTGAATCCTGACGGGTCTGAACAATGGACCAGAAGGAACGCTTTTGATATTGATATCAACAGAGATTATTTGCGAAATTCCAGTGCAGAAATGAAAATTCTGAAATCAGTAGTTCTTAATGGAAATTATGACTACTTACTAAATCTTCACGATCAACGGACGATTTTTACAACAGACGGAAAACATCCTGCAACTTTGTCATTCCTGGCGCCATCTGAAAGCCCTGAGAGAGCCATCACAGAAAACAGGAAAAAAAGTATGGCCGTTATCGCTGCCATATATTTGCAGATGAAGCAAATGCTGCCAAACAGAATTGCAAAATATACAGACGAATTTTACCCAACATCAGCCGGAGATAATTTTATGAAAGCCGGAATTCCGTCTGTACTTGTAGAAGGCGGTTATTTTGAAAATGATATAGAAAGGAAAAAAACAAGAGAGTTTTATACTCAGGCTTTATATTTTGCGCTCAAAGCTATGTCAGTTTTGAAAGGTGAAACGTATAGCTACGAAACCTATCTGGATATTCCTCAGAATAAGGAAACGCATTTTGATCTAATCTACAGAGATGTAAAACTCAATACAGATTTTGAATGTATTTTGGATATTGCCGTGCAGTATAGAGAAATTTTGGACGATAATGGTAAGCTCACATATCAGCCATATGTGATTGAGGTTGGTGATCTTAATCATAAAAAAGGCTGGGAAGAAATCGACTGTAAAGGCAAGAAATTTATTTCAGATAAAAAGTTTCCAAAGCTGGACGGTTTAGTAGATTTTAGTATAGAATAAATATAATATAAGTAATAAATTAAGAAAATCAGTGTTTTGTAAAGTGCTGATTTTTATTTGATTAATATATCCAATTTAACATAATATAAAGAATAATTACTTTATTGGATTTTCAAACCTAATAGAATAGGGAGTTTTTACAAAAATAAACAAGAACTTTTCTTCTTTTACAAAATTGAATGCGTTATCAAATTTGTATGAACAATATTAAGAAAAAATTATTATTCAAAAAGATAAAAAAAAAAATAATGCAAAAACCCCGAATTAACGGGGCATAGCAGGAATAAATTGACCTTTATAATAACGTTTGAGAAAGTTTTTCGATCTGCGATTATATGCATTGAAGTAGGACCAATCTCTATATTTTGAATTATTTAGCCAAATACTGGCTTTGTATAGATTGTGACAAAACTCAATTTTACATATTTGATTATCTTTTGAATCAAATACTATAATTGAATAATCGTTTTTATTTTTCCAAACATTTTCCATTGTTACCGTTTTTCGGTTGGTTCTTTATCCTTTAAATAATCATCAAAGCTTTGTTCATAATCATTACTTAATTTACGAAGCTTCGCTTTTTTTCTCAATCTTTCAAATATAAACATTGTTAATTGAGTTCCTAACGTCAGTATTATTTGAGCAAAAACAGAATGATATTCAGGCGGAATAATCAGAGGATTTGCAACAGCAAATAAACTACTATACGGGTGATCTGATATAAATTTAACTACATCCACAATCAGCAGTTTTACCGGATACATTAAATTTAATGCCGTTCAATTTATAGAAGATGAAGGCTAAACAAGCAAAGATTATTAAATCTTTTTTAGTGATATTTTTCATTGTTATAGATTTTTAAAGTTATTTATTATAATAGCGAGTTTCGCCAGAATCTGGCATATAAACAGAAACACCAGTTATCTGTCCGGAATTTCTTAAAGCTAAAACTACTTTATTTAAAGCATCATTATTTCCGTTTGTTGCTTTGATATGTGCGCCACGGCATTCCTGAAAGATTGTAAGGTCAGAAGCTTTGTAACCGCTTACGATTTTAACAGCTGATCCAAAGTTTTTCCTTATCAAATCGAGGTCTTTCATTAATTTATCGTAGTTAGCGATATAGACAGGATTTGTAGGGCGAGGATTGTTTCCAAAGTATTCCGAAGCTTTAAAATATTGGTAATCTTTTATAGTTCCTGAATACATATCAGTGCCACCATTTCCAGTTATAACAGGATTTTCAAATCCTGTATTGTTACCGGAAGTGTTAGAGTTACCAGAACCCGAACCATTTCCAGTTATAGAAGTGCCACCATTTCCAGAACCAAAGATTGATTTTAACCAATCTAAAAAGCTATGGTTTTGACCATTACCAAGTGATAATGATCTGATAGCCATAAAGCCGATATAAATCAATATTCCGATAATGGAGTAGTACAAAAGACCCTGCCAGTCGGCAGATGTTGAATTATTTGTAGTAGATGATGATTTTTTTCTACGATTATTATAATTTGGCATATTATTTATTATTTTTGATGTTATTATTTAACACTTTTTAACACTATGAAAAATTTACTTTTATTGACTTGTTTGTCAATGTTTTCGTTATCATTTTCACAATCCAAAGACCTTACTAAAAAAGAAGCTTTACAAGCTTTTAAAAATTCAGAATTAAGAAAAGAAATGAAAATTACAGTATCTAAATTTGAATTATATTATAAACAAGCTAAATGCATTCAGAAATATCATTTACCAGAAAAGGAAAAAAGCTTAAGAAATATGCCAATTTTTCAAAAAAAATTAGATGAAAATTACAGCAGTACAGGACTTTTTCCCGAATTTGGTATAGATTATACCTTACCTGCAAAAGACGAAAATGGAAACAAGGTAAAATGTTCAGAATTTAATTTTAATAAGTAAGTTTTAAACCGAAATCCTGAAATATCTTAGAATACAACACGCTTAAAGTAGGCGTGTTTTTTCGTACCTGATCAATAGAAACCATATTTCCCGTAATATTCAAAGCACATTGATAATAACGACGAATTAAACCAAATTTAAATGTTTGCC
The DNA here is from genome assembly GCA_023448955.1 of Bacteroidota bacterium. GTDB lineage: Bacteria > Bacteroidota > Bacteroidia > Flavobacteriales > Weeksellaceae > Epilithonimonas. The sequence goes on along the minus strand of JAEXJU010000339.1, from coordinate 1,378 downwards.
AATCCTTATTAGACATTGCGTTTGCTGCATAATAACATCTATAAGAAAGATAATTTGCAGCCCAAATTCTAAGATCATTAGTTTGTGTTAAAGAAACAGTAAACAAATTAAATTGAGCATCCCAAGATTTTCCTTTAAAAATAGAACCGTGATTATACGAAGCATCACAAAGACTTTGAGCCAAATTAACATTAAAAGGTACTTTTAAAGAATCCAAAACACTAGCGACAATCTTATATCTGGATTGCTTCCAATGATTTAAAATTAAAGTTTGAGCAAAATCATAATCAGATTGATTTGATTTATAAACCTGCTTTAAATAAGATAAAGTATAATTAGGTTTAATACCATTAGAACCATTTATATTAACAGGTTTACCGTTAGAATCAAAAAGCCAACAAGTCCCAAAACCAATAGTCCAAGCGTTATCTATATAAGCCTTAGGAGTAGGGGCAGACTCACCATATTTAGACTCATTTTGCTTTATGATTTGTAAAGCACGAGCATCTGGAATATAATTAGAATATTTCATATTATTTGAAGATTGCGTTAAACCTAAAAAAATTGCTATTTGTTCCGCAGTCCAAAAGCCGAGTAAAATAGGAAACATATTTTTATTTATTTGTTATTATTAATTTGTCTTTTCATTAAGAATAAAAGCGTAGCGTTACGGCGCTACGCTTTATCAAAACTTAATATATATGAGAAAACACTATTTCTTTACTGACTGGCTTTCTTTGATTTTTGTAATCAATTCACTCACTACATCGTGATTCTGCCAAAGCCATTGAATAATTTGTTTTAAGATCAAATTTTTCATTGTTTTTAATTGATTTTAAATGTTTATTATTTTCTTAAGGTTACCCGGTGAATTTTCCAAAATAACCCTTAACACGGGTTCCTGACTTCGTCGTACCGGAACCGTTAGGAGTGATGCAATACCCCAACTCTTGAATAACAAGGACATTTGTCTGAATGTTCATAATTCCGTTATAAATTGATTTCTGAAGGGATTTCATATCAATAACAGTCACGAGATAGGGGATGTATTGTTTTCCGTTCGCACTTTCTGAAGACTTATTTGCTAATGGTGTTGCCGATGCTTTAACAATTGTATAACCGCTTTTTTTCCAAGCGGAAACGTGCATTAGACCTTCATATTTACCTTTACTAATTCGTGTATAGGTTGCACCACTTTTTTTAACAGGAGGTTGTTGCTTATACTGAAAATTGTTTGCTTTTTCAGAATAATTATTATTAGACCATCTCGCGCGGTTGTTTCTGTAATTTGCCATTTTATTGGTTTTTAAAGGTTACCAGAATTTCAATTTTCTTTGTGTTTTACGGTCTGCTATCATTTCTACATAAAGAACGAAAG
>JAEXJU010000330.1 GCA_023448955.1 Bacteroidota bacterium | reverse complement strand
TGGTCGGTGTCAAAAATAAAGTTCAGGCGATTGTCAATATTGACGGAATCGTTTCATTCATTCATCCTGAATCGGAGGAAGGTACTTATGCTGCCTATTGGTTTGGCGCGACAAAAGCCCAAAATTTCAAACTCTGGAAAGAAGCTTCTCCTTTGGAATATGTCGGAAAAAAAACACCAGCGACATTATTTATCAACAGTTCTCAACCGAGATTTCACGCTGGAAGAGATGATATGATGAAATTATTAAAGATTTATAATATCCCAACAGAATTTCACGAAATCAAAGATTCTCCGCATTCATTTTGGCTTGTTCAGCCTTGGTTTGATGAAACTTTGAGATATACTGTTGATTTTCTGGATAAAGTTTTGAAAAATTAATCCAATGAAAAAACTATTTTCTTTTCTAAGTTTTTCGTTCGTGATTTTGTCTTTGGCACAATCGCCTTATATCACGATTACTGTAGCTAAAGATAATTCGGGAGATTTCACTACGATTCAGAGTGCGATTAATTCGATTAGGGATTTAGGTCCGGGCGAAGCTTTAATTAAGATTAAATCCGGAATTTACAATGAAAAAGTCGTGATTCCCTCTTCGAAACATTGGATTACAATAGAAGGCGATAGTAAGGAAAATACAACCATTACCAATGATGATTTTTCAGGAAAAATAAATACTTTGACCAATGAAAAGTTCAATACATTCAATTCATATACTTTTCTGGTGGCAGGAGATAATGTTAAGATTTCAAATTTGACGATTAAAAATTCGTCGTGTAATCAAGGACAAGCGGTTGCGCTACACGTGGAAGGTGATCGGTTTGTGATGAAAAATTCCAACGTTTTAGGCTGCCAGGATACACTTTATGCCGCGACTGACCACAGCCGACAATATTATGAAAATTGTTATATAGAAGGAACTACGGATTTTATTTTTGGACAGGCGACTGTAGTATTCAAAAATTGTGAAATCAAAAGTTTATCGAATTCTTATATCACAGCTGCTGCAACCAATAAAAATAATCAAAATGGTTTTGTCTTTATTGATTGCCATTTGACGGCAAAAGAAGGTGTTACAAAAGTTTATCTGGGACGACCTTGGCGACCATTTGCAAAGACTGTATTCATCAATACAACCTTGGACAATCATATTTTACCGGAAGGCTGGAATCCCTGGAAAGGTGATAAAATCTTTCCTGACAAAGAAAAAACTGCTTATTACGCAGAATTTGGAAGCAAAGGAGATGGAGCAAATTCTGCCAAGAGAGTGGAGTGGAGTCATCAGATTTCCAAAAAAGAACTAAAAAATTATAAGATCACAAATATTTTCAAAAGGTCTGATGATTGGAATCCATAGAATGGTTGCACTACATAAATAGATTTTTTTTTCGATTTAGGTTTTTTTAATTCGAATTTTGGGGATGTATATGCAATCGATTGCGTTATTTTGTCTATAAATCAGTCATTTTCTTGAAAGAAAAATTACGATTTTGAAAAAATATACAAACAAGCATTTAATGCAAAAACAGCTTAATCAAAGAATTTATTAAATATATGTTAATAAAATTATGCTCTATATTTAAAAAATATTTTTAAGATCGCTTGTTTGATTTAGAATTAATTTTATATTAGAAGCGTCGATTTTTTAAAAACAATTGTGTAATCGATTGCATAAAATAACTTTAAATTATATAATTATGAAAAAACTATTATTCTCTATGATTATTGCGGGTATTTCCGCAATTCAGGCCAATGCACAATCTAAAACCTGGGACTTTAGTGATACATCTAAGTTTCCGGCAGGTGTAATTTCTGCGACAACAACCATTGATGGTCTGACTCTAATTCCCGGCGGTAGCAATCTAACTATTTCTACGACCAATCTTGCGACATTTGAAGATAATTATGCTCCTACACAGCGTCTTCAGTTTGGAGGTAACAGCTATTCGGGATCTACTAATCCGGCTGTGGGAACCACGAGTATGCCGACAAGAAGATATGTTCAGTTTGCTGTGTCAAACAACGCAACAATAAAATTCTGGGCGAGAGGCGGCGGTGCAGGCAGGTCAGTTCTTATTTCAGATAATTCTGGAAAAGTACTTAGTTCTACAACATTCAACGGAAGTTCAGTGACTGATATTGTGATAGCTTCATATACATACACCGGGACACCTACTAATATTATAGTGTCTACGGGAAGCGGCGATAATAGTGTTTATAAGATTGAATATACAGACAATTCTACGCTTTCTGCAGGTGATTCTAAGACGTCATTAAAAACACGTATCATCTCAAATGGTAACAGGATTTTTGTTTCAAATTTGGATTCTAAAGACAGTTTAATTAAGGTTTATACGACAGGAGGAAGTCTTGTGAAGACTTTGAAATCAGCAACTGATACGGATTTCGAAGTAGCTGCTAAAGGAGTTTATATTGTTAATGTAAGTTCCGAAAAAGGTAACTTATCTGAGAAGGTGATGATTCGATAGTGATTTTCACATTTTTGTGTTTTATTTTTTAAGAAGAAACCTTGCTCTTATGCAGGGTTTTTTTCATTGAATTTTCAATATATATTTTCTGGTTGGTTGTATTTTTAATAAAATAACCAATGATTTTAGTTAAACGATTGCACAATTATTTTGGTAAAAAACATGATTTTTTTACTTCTGCTATATTAAAATTAATCACTTTAACATCTCCGAAACTATTATTGATAAAGGGTTTTATAATGGTGAATGAAAAATTAACAATAAATTAAAAAAAAATTATTTTGGATTTAGAATTTAATTTTATATTAGAACCATAGAAAAATCACAAAAAATTGTGTAATCGATTGCATTAAAATTAACTTTACTAAATAAATTATCTCATCATGAAAAAATCATTACTTCTTTTAGCATTTGCAGTAGTAGCTACTGTAGAAAACGTAAAAGCGCAGACCACTTGGGACTTTTCTTCTGCAGCCTGGCCAATTGTATCTGGAGAAACTGCAAAGGTTAAAAACAATCTGGCATTGGTTCCCGGTCCGGAAACTGTTGTAAACTTTGCGCAGGTAGAATCCAATTCTGCTACATTTACAGATGGTTACACTGCAACGAAACGTTTTAAGCTGAATGGCGGAGGTTTTACCTCAACAGGTGTTAATACAACTCCAACACAACGTTATGTTTATTTTAAAACTAACGGAAACACTTCTATCAGCGTTTGGTATAAAAACGGAGGATCCGGAGACAGAACCTTGTATATTGGAACCGGTACAGCTATTCTGGCATCTAAAACCTATTCCAACTCTACGGATGCCCTTATCTACACTTATGATTATGTAGGACCGGCAAGAGATATCTATATCTACGGAGATCAGTCGCTTAATATTTACAAAATCACAGCTACCAATGTTGGAACAACAGTTTTGGGTGTAAATGATGTTAAGAAAGACATCACAGCTAAGGTGTATTCTTCTGGAAATAAAGTTTACGTTTCTGATCTTGATTCAAAAAATACGCAGGTTAGCATTTTCTCTGCAAACGGAACATTAGTAAAATCCGCAAATGTTTCTGCTGATGCTAATTTCGAGGTTAATTCTAAAGGATTATATTTTGTAAACCTGAAGTCAGAAGCAGGAGAAAAGTCTGTGAAGGTTTTATTGAAATAACTCAGAAACTTCAAAATTTTGGAGTAACTGAATTGTACATTAAATCTTTCATTAATTAAAGTTTGATGAAATCTCATTTTTCATCAAACTTTTTTTTCCTGTATTCAGATTTTTCAAAATTTTAAATATCTGATAAGCAGTTTTTTAAATAAGTTAATTCTGTTTATTGACAAACAAAGACAATTTATATCATATTCTAATGAAAAGTTTTTTTCTAACAATCACATTTTTTTTGATTACTGCTATTACTGTCAAAACCAAAGCTCAATGTACAGCTCCGGGCTGGGCATCTGTTAATGGTGTTACAGGTGGCGGATCTTCGGTTCCTGTAGTGGTAACTACTTATGCAGAGTTTCGGGCGGCTGTACTCAGCACGTCTGTAAAAGTCATCCATGTTTCAGGGCAAATTACTTTTCCCACTGCCGGAAGGCTGACACTTAACGGACAGAGCGGAAAATCTATTTTAGGTCTGGCAGGCGCAAGACTTATATCCACAGATCTTACTGCCGGCGGTTCCGGAATATTAACCTTGAAAAACAGTTCGAATGTCCTTATAAAAAACATAACATTTGAAGGTCCAGGTGCTTATGATGTAGATGGGAATGATAATCTCACCATTGATAACTGTACAAATGTCTGGGTAGATCACTGTACATTTCAGGATGCTTTGGATGGCAATTTAGATATCAAGAATGCTTCAGATCTAATCACCATCTCCTGGACTAAGTTCGAATATCTGAAAGCTCCGATTCCAGGTGGTTCCGGCGGTTCCAATGACCATCGTTTTTCTAATCTCTTCGGATCTTCTGACACAGATACTCAGGACGATGGAAAGCTGAGAATCACAATGCAGTATTGCTGGTGGGCAAGTGGTGTAAGAGAAAGGATGCCGAGAGCTAGATTCGGAAAGATTCATTTGCTTAATAACTATTTCAGCAGTTCTGTAAGCAATTACTGTATCTATGCAGGTTATAAAGCAGACTTGCTGATTGAGTCCAATTACTTTGAAAATGTAAAGAACCCGATCCGTTTGGAGACAGGCAATTTTACAGCAGCACAATCTGTTGATAATACATTTGTAGGCACTTCTGGTACTTCTGTTGGTTCCGGTACAGCTTTTACACCACCATATTCTATAGATAAGATTTCATCTTCAAATGTTAAGCAGACTGTAATGGGCGGCGCTGGAGCAGTATTACTTCAGCCTACAGACTGCGTTTTTTTGGCATCTCAGGAAGTCAGCTCGGTTTCAAAGTCTGATTTTTTATTGTTTCCGAATCCTGCATCAGAAAAGATTTCTATGAAAGCTTTTTCGCAAAATGATAAGCCTGTAAGAATAGCTGTAACCGATATTACAGGTAAGTCAGAAGGCGTAATTTATGAAGGAAAACTAAAAAAAGGGAATAATCAGGTTAATGCTATTTCAATCAAAAAACTGGGTAAGGGTGTAAAACTCTTCGAAATTAAGACAGATAGTGATTCATATACTCAGAAAGTCATCATAAAATAATTTGTCCATTATCAATTACATCAATCATTAATTTAATTCCAATGAAAAAAAATCTAATTATTCCGTCTTTGCTCATCTGCACAGCCACGGTTTTTGGGATAGGCAAAACTATAGGACTCCGCTTTGGTTCGGAAAATGAAAATTTATCCTCAAAGGAAATTGTTCATTTTAAAAAAGAAAATAATTCAACCGTTTCAGAAGTTCACTCAGGTCATCACCGTTTTTTAGAAGCTACTCCGGCTTCAGTAACATGGTCTTTTGTGTCTGATATTACTACAAAATCGCTGGAAGGTAATCTGGAGTCTTCTTTATATTATCCTACATCTGCAGTGTCTTACAATATTAATACAAAAATAGATTTTACGGGAGATTCTGTTACAGACAGCAATGTGGTATTTTGGTCAGGAACTGCCAGCAACAACAGTTGGACAGGAACAGGCGATACCAACACAATCACGCCTTCGGTATATGTTCAGCTGGATGTTAATCCTACAAATGGCGGAACTTTTACCATCAACAAAATAGAAGGACTTGTGGGAGCAGCAGGGACGGGAAATATGTATTACCAGGCTTTCTATAGTCTTAATTCCGATTTTTCCAGTCCTGTTCAGATTCAGGCTTCTACAAAATTGCCGAATAATGGTTCAACTGCTATCAATGTGACATTATCTACACCCGTTGTATTGACGGGAAGTCAGAAAATGTATGTCAGATTTTATCCTTACATCGCTTCAAGTACTACCAACAAACAGTTTGGGCTGAGGAATATCAAGATTTCCGGAACTATGGAAGGTTCGGTGGCTAATCCGGCAACAGTTTCTACAGCTGCGGCATCTTTGATTTCTACAACTACGGCAACTTCCGGAGGAACAATTTCCAGTAACGGCGGCGGAGCCATAACTACAAGCGGTGTGGTTTGGAGTACAAATCAGAATCCTACAACTGCAGATTTCAAAACATCAGAGAATGCAACCACATGTTCCTATACAAGTAATCTTACAAATCTTTTTCCTGCTAAAACTTATTATGTGCGTTCATACGCCACTAACTCAGCGGGAACTTCTTATGGAAATGAGATTTCTTTTACAACTCTTGCGACTATCACAGCACCGTCTGTAACTACTGTTTCACAGTCGCAGGTGACTAATAAGTCATTTGTGGTTTCAGGAAATGTAACAGACTGGGGCGGAGCAAATGTTACTGAAAGAGGTATTGTTTACGCAACTACTGCAAATCCTACATTAGAAAATGCAGTAAAAGTATCTACAGGAAACGGAACCGGAAACTTTTCATCTTATGCTTATGGAGTAAATCCTTCCACGTTATATTATGTCAGAACTTTTGCCACCAATTCTGCAGGAACATCTTACGGATCTACTGCAACTGTAACTACTCAGGCTACAAGTCCTGATGTAATAAAAACAATTGCAAAAGACGGATCGGGCGATTATCAGACGGTTCAGGCTGCTTTTGATGCTGTGCCGGATAATTACACAGGAAGATGGATCATCCATATCAAGCCAGGAACTTATACGGAAAGACCAACGCTTGGGCAAAATAAATCCAATGTGTTTCTGATTGGTGACAACGCCGATACTACTATTATTACCAATAATATTTCTGCAGGAGCGATCAATCCGGATACAGGACAGGCTTATGGAACTTCGAATTCCCAGACGATGGCTATTTTCGGAAGTGATTTCACGGCGTCAAAAATTACTGTTGCCAATACATTTGTTAATTCAACGGCTAATACGCAGATCAATTCATCAACCCAGGCTGTGGCATTAAAAACACAGGGTGACAAACAGTCTTTTTATGATTGTAAAATTGTAGGCTATCAGGATACTTATCTAGGTAACAGCATTGGCAGGGCTTATTTCAAAAACTGTTATATTGAAGGTAATGTTGATTTTATTTTCGGACGTCAGACTGTTGTTTTCGATCATTGTACAACTTACATCAACAGAAATAACAGCGTGGTAACTGCGCCTTCTACTGAAGCCACTACGAAATACGGATTTGTTTTTCTGGATTGTAATCTTACGGTTCCTGCCGCAGGTACAACAGATTTCAATGGAACGGTTATCAGTAATTTTCATTTTGGAAGAGCGTGGCAGAATACGCCAAAGTCAGCATTCATCAGATGTGAGACACCTGCAATGCTGAATCCAACGGGATGGACAACACCAATTAACGGAACTCTTCCTGTAACATTTGTAGAATACGGAAACACAGGAGCCGGCGCAACACCGGACAGATTGCTTCAGAGAGCAAACGGTGGAGTAGTTCTTACTGCCACAGAAGCCGTTCCGTTTACTATATCAAATGTATTCAAAAAAGATACGGATCCATCATTTGTATTCGACTGGATGCCGGAAGCATCGGTTAATATAGATTTCGGAACACTTGCGACCACAGATATCAGCAAAAAAAGAATGATGATTTATCCGAATCCTTTTACAGATAGACTTACGGTTGCTTATCAGCTTAAATCCGATTCTGATGTAACGATCACTTTGTACGATAACAGCGGAAGAATAGTGAAATCTCTGTCAGAAAAAGCAAAATCCGGAGACAACAAAATTGTAGTAGATGGCAGTGCTTTGAAACCGGGCATTTATTATTACTCTGTAAAAGGTTCTTCCGAGCAGATTAGCGGGAAAGTAATAAAAAAATAAATTTTTTCATATTAAGACACAGAAAGCCGTTTTCATGTCGGTGAAGCGGCTTTTTGTTGTTTTTGCCTGCAATAAAAGCAATTTAATAGGCTAATTAAAAGAATTCTGCTGCGAAAGTGGTTGTCACAGGTATTATTTATATATTTACATTCGATATTCATGAAAGGATATATGACAAAAAAAAACACAACGATATACGACATTTCCAAAAAGCTGAATGTAAGTGTAGCGACGGTTTCACGGGCGCTTAACAACCATCCCAGAATAAGTCAGGAGACTAAAGAACTGGTAATGGCTGCTGCTAAGGAAATGAACTATAAGCAGAATAACCTGGCCAAAGCGCTTAAAAGCGGCGAGACAAAAACAGTTGGTGTAATTGTTCCTTATATCAATACCAATTTCTTTTCATCCGTTATCCGTGGTCTGGAAGAGGAGCTGTCGCCACACGGTTACCGCGTTATCATCTGTCAGAGTCACGATGATGCTGATATAGAAAAGAAACAGCTTACTACACTTCTTCATACGCAGGTAGATTGCATTTTTATTTCGATTTCCAGGAATACTTCGGATATGGAATATGTAAAAAAGATTATTGCAACCACCAATACGCCGATCATATTCTTTGACAGGAAAAAAGATATTCCGGGAATCAGCACCATTACGATTGATGACCATAAAGGGGCTTATGCTGCAACAGAACATCTTATACAGCAAGGCTATAAAAATATCTATCATTTTTCCGGCGATCAGAATCTTGAGATCTATCAAAACCGTCTGAACGGCTATATTGATGCGCTGAAAAACTATAAGTTACCTGTCATAAAAGAAAATATCATTAATACAGGAAGCTCAATAGAAGAAGGAATAAGTGCAATGAAAAATGTATGGAAAAGAAAGATAAAGCCTGACGCCATTTTTCTGCCAGTGATTTTACAGCACTCGGCGTTTGCAAGGAGATCAAAAATTTAAAGCTGAAAATGCCTCAGGACATTGGTGTTATAGGATTCAGTAACGAACCTTTTACCCAGTTTATGGAGCTGTCTATCAGTTCGGTGGATCAGACGCCGGTTCTCATGGGAAAAATATCAGGAAATGTCTTCCTGGAAAGTATAAAAGACAATTCGTCCGGAATAAGCATAGAAAAGAAGCTTGTTCTCACGCCTACACTTTACATCAGAGAATCCTCTAAAAGAAAATAACAAAAACCTCCGAATTTTCCGGAGGTTTTCTTTCTACTTTTTATCAGATGTAAGTCTTAGTGGTAATTGATTTTTCCACCTACGACTTTTTTGTCGTTTTTAGTTGCGGGATTTCCGTATACATCGATCACTCCACCGGCTCTGGTCGTAGCATCTACGGATTTTGAGGCGTAAACAGATGCCTGTCCTCCAGCGTTAGTAGTAATACTTGTAATGGAAGTTTTAAGATTTTGCCCGTCATATTGACCGCCTGTGTTTACAACTACCGATTGAGAATCAGATTCTCCTGCGAGTTTCAGCATTCCGCCGGTATTGACTTTCCCTTCTAACACAGCAGTATCGACATTAAGATCAATCTGCGAGCCTTCATTGGATGTGACCTCAAGCTTCGATGCTTTTATGTTATCTGCAGTAATCACAGCGCCTTGGCTTGCCTGGATGCTGTTGATATTTTTATAATAAAGCACCACTTTCACATCATCGCCTTGCAAAAGCTGCAACGTTTTCATTCTTACCTTCAGTTCGTTGCCTGAGTTTACGAATTCTATATCGTCTGCTTTGGATCCTGAAACTTCTGCTTTGTAATCCGATGAAGGAATAAGCTGAACCGGAATTTTATCAAACACTTTTAAGGATGTGAATGCAGCTACACTTTTGCTTTGAGCAAAGGAAAACTGAGAAACTAAAGTCACAGCCGCTGCCAATATTGTATTTTTCATATTTCAAATTTATCTCTCATTATCAAAATTAAAACCAATTGAATGTTATTGATTTGTTAAAATTCAAATTTAAACTGTAATATTATTTGTTACAATTAAAAATAGTATTACCTTTGCATTAATGAACAACACAAGATTCGCAACAGCAATACATATTATGACGCTTCTGGCAAAGGAACCATCTGAATGGCTTACTTCTGAATGGATTGCAGGCAGCATTAATGTGAATCCTGTTATTGTACGCAAAGAGCTCATTAACCTAAAAAAAACAGGACTAGTAGAAAGCCGGCAGGGAAAAGAAGGCGGCGTTAGAATTTCCAGGAAGCCGGAAGAAATTTCTGTATCAGATATTTATAATTCTGTAAAAAACACAGAAGTTTTAGGCAAAAAAAACCAGTTTCCAAATCCGCTGTGCAGTGTAGGAAAAGATATCAATAATAACCTTGATGTGTTATTCAGTGAAACAAATGATCTGGTCAATGAGTTTCTTAATAAGAAACGATTATCAGATTTTGTGAAGCTGTTTGAATAAATTTTTTTGAACTAAAATGTAACAAAATGTATTACAATTAATATTAAATTAAACTAAAATGAAAAAAGTATCAGTGATCGGAGCCACAGGCTTCGTTGGAAAACAAGTGGTAAAGGAATTATCAGACAGAGGTTATGCTGTGAATGCCATTGCAAGAGACGCTTCAAAAGTAGAGCAGGCTAAGAATGTGACAGCTCTAAGCGGCGATGTGAATAATGTGGAAGAATTATCAAAAATTCTGGAAGGCAGTGATGCTGTAATCAATACATTCAATGCAGGCTGGACCAATCCCAATCTGTATGACGACTTTCTGAATGGTTCACGAAATATAGAAAAAGCAGTGGAAAAAGCGGGTGTGAAAAGATTTATTACTGTTGGAGGAGCCGGAAGCCTTTTCATAAATGGAAAACAGTTGGTAGACAGTCCCGATTTTCCCGCAGATATAAAACCGGGCGCTTTGGCTGCGAGAGATTATCTGAATGAGATCAAAAAGAACGATACACTGGATTGGACGTTTTTTTCTCCTGCAATCGAAATGCATCCGGGAACGGCAGGCGTGAGAAAAGGGAGCTACAGAACTGCGCTGGACAATCCTGTATTTGATGAAAACGGAAGAAGTATTCTTTCTGTAGAAGATGTTGCTGTAGCTTTGGTAGATGAGCTGGAGCAAAATCATTTCGTAAAGCAGCGATTTACAGCTGCTTACTAATTTTTTTAATTTTTAAGTTTGTTACCTTTCAAAACCTGGGATTTTTCTGATCTCAAGTTATGAAAGGTTTTTTGTAAAATCCCCAAACTGTTTCAGATTTATTTGAGCGGTTCGGCGGGTTTTTATATATTTATCAGCGAACAAACTGAACGGTTTAAAACTGAATTTATGATCGATAAAAGAGTCAAAAATGCTGAAGAAGCGGTAAAAGATATAGAAAACGGAATGACAATAATGCTTGGCGGATTCGGGCTTTGTGGGATTCCGGAGAATTGTATTTCAGAATTGGTAAAGAAAAATGTCAACAATCTGACCTGCATTTCCAATAATGCCGGCGTTGACGATTTTGGTTTGGGATTATTGCTCCAGAAAAAACAAATCAAGAAAATGGTTTCTTCCTATGTTGGAGAAAACGCAGAATTCGAGAGACAAATGTTATCCGGAGAATTGGAAGTAGAACTCACGCCCCAAGGAACTTTAGCTGAAAAATGCAGAGCTGCACAAGCAGGGATTCCGGCATTTTACACGCCAGCTGGCTACGGAACAGAAGTTGCGGAAGGTAAAGAAGTGAAAGATTTCAACGGAAAACCTCATATCTTAGAACACGCTTACAACGCAGAATTTTCCATCGTAAAAGCCTGGAAAGGCGACCACGCCGGAAATTTGATTTTCAAAGGTTCCGCTCGTAATTTTAATTTTCCAATGGCCGGAGCCGGAAAAATCACGATTGCAGAAGTGGAAGAATTGGTAGAACCGGGACAACTAGACCCCAATGAAATCCATATTCCGGGAATTATGGTTCAACGGATTTTCCAGGGCGAGAATTATGAGAAGAGGATAGAGCAGAGGACGGTGAGAAAGAAAGCTTAAAAAAAAACAAAACCGTTTCTTTTAAAATGAAACGGTTTTCTATTTATCGTTGTAATGACCTAAAGATTGGATGAGCGTTACAGAAACCTCTTCTTCAAAAATTTCGTAAACAAATCGGTCTTTTTTATTGAGCTCTCTGCTCCAAACTTCTCCGTCGTGATATTTTAATTGTTCCGGTTTACCAGCTCCAGTTCTAGGATGGTCTTCAAGTTCGATAAGAAAAGTTTGTACTTTTTCCATATCCAATTTTCTACCCGATTTTTTGATGGCTTTCAAATCCTTCAACGCTCGTTTTGAAAGTTGAACTATATACTTTCCCATATTTTTTTTGGGTCAATGGTCAAAAGTTTTCCTTCTTTTTTTTCCTTTCTAGCTTCGTTGATTTTTTTATCGAGTTCAGGATTTACAGATTCAGTTTCATTTTTTTCAAAGGTGAACTGGATTTTCATTTCTTCCAACAATAATTTGAGTAAACGCAATTGCTTTTCATTTTTAGGCGTAATTAAAATGTTTTCCATAATCCTATTTTATACAAAGTTATAAATTTGTTATTTACTAATCAAATATGCAAATCAATATCCATTTGTTGATGTAGAATTCTTATGATTTCTACAGTTTCCTCTTTCCAATTGATTTTATAAAAAATAAAATGAGATTTAACCCGTGAGCGGAAATAGCCTTTTATAATATCTTTATAATCTTTTCCGGATTTAGGTTTGTTAGAAATATATTCGATTTCATCTAATATTAAATCAAAATAATAGTCTGCTTGTTCCAGAGACCATTCTTCAAAAGTGTACAACTAGATTTTTTCTAAATCACTTTCATCAAGTTTACTAAGTTTGCAATTCATTATTCGGCTGAATATTTTTGATGTAAATTTTGTTTGAAAGTTTCACGGTCAAAGTCTTTTGAAAGGCCTGATTTTTCAACTTTTTTAAGTTGTTTTATCAATTCGGTTTTTTTAGTTTCTTCGTGTTCGAATAATCGTAAAGCAGCTCGAACAACTTCACTTGCAGAAGAATATTTTCCACTCTTGATTTGCGAACTAATAAATTTGTCGAAATAATCGCCTAATAAAATTGAAGTATTTTTAGCCATTATATTTTGATTTTAACATCAAATCAAATATACCAAGTTTTGGTATGTTTTACAAATTTTTTACAAATTTTTCAAGGCAAGAATTATGAGAAAAGGATTGAGTATTGTGCAGTAAGCAGGATTAAAATAAAAAACAGTCTTATTATCGTTGTTATGACTAATAAAATTTTTATTTTCCTTTGATAATAAATAGAAAAATATTAGGGATTTTTTTAAGACAATTTCAAAACTTGTAAAAAATTACTTCAATCCTTTTGTTTGCAGCATTCTTAACAGATTTTTTTTAGTAATATACCTTTCTCAATTATTTCATCAACAAGATAATAATACCAAACAATCCCTAAATTGTAGCTTTCACTCATAGGTATTAGTTTGCCATCAAAGTTTATTGGATTAGAAAATTCATATTGACCAGAATAAACACCAATAAATTCAAATTTTTTAATTGTAGAATGAACCAATTTTCCTCCTTTATTATACAAATGTGAAGGTTTAGTTATTACTAGGCTTCCAGATGACCCTGGAAATAGTTTAGAATCTATTAAGAAAAAATTATTATCATTAAAATTTGCATTCCATTTTGAAGATATTATTCCAGATTTTACAATAGGAAATTGATTGAATTCATCATAGAATCCTTTTGGATATCCTATTGTTATAATTGAGTCAGTAATTTCGATATTTGAATCTTTAGTAGGAAAATCATCTTTTGAAATTGCTGACCACATTAGATCAGGATTTTTATCTAAGTGATTAGACATTATATTAGTGATATCAATTGAAACTATATCAACTTCATTTTTTTTATGTAATTTTGTCGAATCTATTATAGTGTTTCTATCTATCTCAACATTTTCAACTGTAATCTTTCCAGAATTTTGGTTAAAAAATTTAATACGAAATATTAAAGTATCGGGAATTTCTTGAGAGTTATATTTCCCTAGTAATACATGTTTATTTGTTATTAAATGTAAACTAACAATACGATGTTCCACCAAGGTTTCATTTATTCTTGTGGTTTGATCAATTACACTATAAAAAAAACCTGTTCCCTGACTTAGTCCGTTTTTTGATTTTACGTAAAGAATTGTGGATATATAATGAATTTTGTTGTCAAGTTCCATATTTATTTGGTAAGTTAGTTCTCTAAAATTTATGCTGAGACCCAAATATACATAAATACAGTTAATTAAACCACAATATTTACTGCTTCCTCTCCCCAATCTGCTGTCTCCACATCGCATAATACAAACCTTTTTCTGCAATCAGGTTGTCGTGAGAGCCGGTTTCTATAACCTGTCCACGTTCCAAAACATAAATTCTGTCTGCGTGCATAATGGTGCTTAATCTGTGGGCAATAAGAACGGTGATTTGTTCTTTTTCCTGAGAAATTTCCTTGATGGTTGAAGTGATTTCTTCTTCGGTAATACTGTCCAAAGCAGAAGTGGCTTCGTCAAAAATCAAAAGATGTGGTTTTCTGAGCAAAGCTCTTGCAATCGCAATTCTCTGCTTTTCGCCACCACTTAATTTCAGTCCGCCTTCGCCGATAACCGTTTCGATGCCTTTTTCCGCACGTTCTAGTAAATTTTTGGTGCTTGATTTTCTTAATGCCAATTCGATATCTTCTTCGCTGGCGTTTGGATTGACGAAAAGGAGATTTTCTTTGATGGTTCCAGCAAAAAGCTGTGTGTCCTGAGTCACAAATCCGATTTGGTTTCTCAATTCATCAAAATCAAATTCTTTCCCGTTGATTTGATTATAGAAAATATTCCCTTCCTGAGGTCTGTACAATCCAACGAGTAATTTTACCAAAGTACTTTTCCCGGAACCACTCGGACCAACAAACGCAATCGTTTCACCGTTTTTAACATCAAAAGAAATGTTATTCAGTGCTTTATATTGCGCCGACTGATGTTTGAAAGAAACGTGTCTGAACTCCAACTTATTGATTGAACCGATTTGTTTTGGTGTCAGAGGTTTTTGTTCGGCTGGTTTTTTCATCAGGTTATCAAAGTTCTTTAGCGATGCTTCGGCTTCACGATAAGAAATAATGATATTCCCGATTTCCTGCATCGGTCCGAAAATGAAGAATCCGTAAAACATCAAGGACAAATATTGTCCTGGTGTCACGATATTTCTGAAAATTAAAAACAACAAAGTCAATGTAATCAACTGCTGAAGAAAATTAACCATCGTCCCCTGAATAAAACTTAGAGAACGGATGCTTTTTACCTTCTTCAATTCCAGTCCGAGAATTTTGTAAGTGTTGTTGTTCAGACGATTAATTTCCTGTTTGGTCAAACCTAAACTTTTTACAATTTCGATGTTTCTCAAACTTTCGGTAGTGCTTCCGGCCAAACTGGTGGTTTCTCTAACAATCGTTTTCTGAATGTTTTTAATTTTCTTGCTTAATAAATTCGTTACAAATGCAATCAGGAAAATCCCCACAATATAAACCGGCATTATTGACCAATGCAGTCTTATCGCATAAACCGAAACGAAAATAATGCTGACCAAAATCCCAAAAAAGACATTGATGAAATTGGTAATAAACTTCACCGAATCTTCTCTTACTTTGGTCAGAATCGACAACGTTTCACCGCTTCTTTGGTCTTCGAATTCCTGATAAGGCAACGCCATAGAATGTTGCAAACCATCCGTGAAAATGTTAGCGCCAAATTTTTGAGTAATGACATTCACAGCGTAATCCTGAAACGCTTTCGCAATGCGGCTGACCATTGCCGTTCCAATCAGCAAGCCTAAAAAGTAAAATGCACCGTGGTAAATATCGGTTCCATACAGAAATTGATTCAAATCTCTTGGCAGCGTTTTTTCTTTATCAAAAAAATGCGGATGCGTTACCAATTGATCCAGAATATTTCCGGTGATTGCAGGCGCGAAAAGTGAAAATACCTGATTGACAGCGGCTAAAATGAGCGAAGTAATAATCAGCCATTTGTGAGGCTTGAGATAATTTAATAGTGTTTTCATAATTGTGAGTACAAAAATACTGATATATATCCGATAGTCTGAATAATAATTTGTATCGGTAAAAAAGCATTTTTCTATAAGATGAAATAATGATATATTGCAAGAACAATTTTTTACGATGCTAACAAAAGAACAAATCGCACAGCGCATATCAAGAGAAGTGAAAGACGGGATGTATGTAAACCTTGGAATCGGGATTCCGACTTTGGTGGCCAACTATGTTCCGGAAGATATTTCGGTAGAATTCCAGAGTGAAAATGGCGTTCTCGGGATGGGACCATTTCCTTATGAAGGTGAAGAAGATGCAGACTTGATTAACGCAGGAAAGCAGACGATCACGATTCTTCCCGGCGGTTCTTTTTTTGATTCAGCCTTCAGTTTCGGGATGATCAGAAGTCAAAAAGTGGATTTGACAATTTTAGGTGCAATGGAAGTTTCCGAAAACGGCGATATTGCCAACTGGAAAATCCCGGGGAAAATGGTAAAAGGAATGGGTGGTGCGATGGATTTGGTA
>JAEXJU010000053.1 GCA_023448955.1 Bacteroidota bacterium | reverse complement strand
CTCTGTGACTGTGTGAGGATACTGGCCTGTCTTCAAGGGAATACTTGATGGTTTCTGTAGTTCCTGTATGCTTTTTGTTATCATTTGAAAAACCAGTTGCTATCACCAAAACGCTCACTGCATCGCCTAATTCCTCGTCTGTTCCGACACCGAAAATAATATCTGCCGTGTTTCCTGCTTCTTTCTGAATATGGTCCATAATCACACCGATTTCGTCCATCGTTACTTCAGTTGCACCACTTCTGATCAATAACAGAACGTTTTTAGCACCTGTGATTTTGTTATCATTCAATAACGGGGAATCCAATGCTTTTTTCACAGCTTCTTCCGCTTTATTTTCGCCGCTTGCCACGCCTGTGGACATCAATGCTGTTCCGGAATTTGCCAAAACAGATTTTGCATCCCGGAAGTCAATATTAACATCGAAATAACCAGTAATAACCTCTGCCATTCCTTTTGCAGCATTGGTCAAAACTTCATCAGCTTTCGAGAATCCCTGCTTGAAACCAAGATTTCCAAATTGCTGTCTTAATTTATCATTATTAATTACAATAAGAGAATCTACATTATTTCTTAATTTATCAAGCCCTAATTCTGCCTGATCCAATCTTCTTTTTCCTTCAAAACTAAAAGGCACGGTTACAATTCCAACAGTCAGAATTCCCATTTCTTTAGCTACTTTTGCGATAACAGGAGCAGCTCCGGTTCCGGTTCCACCGCCCATTCCGGCTGTGATGAAAACCATTTTGGTATTTTGTCCCATTGATGCTTTGATATCATCAATACTTTCAATAGCTGCTTTCTCACCAACTTCAGGATCAGCGCCAGCACCCAGACCTTCGGTCATTGTTACGCCCAACTGAACTTTGTTAGCCACGGGATTATTATCAAGTGTCTGTGCATCGGTATTACAAATCACGAAATCTACGCCATAAATCCCTTTTTCATACATATGCTTTAAAGCGTTGTTTCCGCCACCGCCAACACCAATTACTTTAATAATTGAAGAATTGCCTTTTGGTAAATCAAAAGAAAATCCCTGTGTATTATTTATATTATCCATATTAGTTATTTTTTTAAATTTTTGTTAAATCGTTAAATCGTTGATTTGCAAAATTGTCTATTGCTGGTTTTACGATTCCACGATTCCGCGATTTTACAATTATTATTTACTCTTCTACTTCTTCAAAGAATTTTTTTACTTTATCCATCAGAGACTGCCCGAAAGTTGGCTTGTTTCTTTTTGTTTCTTCTTTCGGTTTTATATCTTCCGCAGGATGCTCTATGATGGAAGATGGTTGATTTTCCACTTCTGTTTTTTGGTTGGTAACATCCAATTTCTTGCCTCCTTCTTCCTTCTTTTCTTCAATTATTTCTTCCTCTGTCGGAGTTATTTTTTTATCTCGGATTTTTAAACTTTCCATCAATAAACCGATGGATGTTGCAAATTCCGGTCCTTTAAGGTATTGGTTTTTGTCATTCGCCACATATTCATTGGCGAAACCAATTCTGCTGTCGAAACCTGTGGTGTAGTTCGCTAACTGACGAAGGTTTCTCAGGTTGGAACCACCGCCTGTCAAAACGATTCCGGCAATCAGTTTTTTCTTTTGCTCAAAAGCGCCGTAAGCTTTTAATTCAGTATTGACCATCTCCAGAATTTCTTCAACTCTTGCATTGATAATCTGAGCCAGAACTTTCAGCGAAATCTCTTTGTCCGGACGACCGTGCAATCCCGGGATTGTCACATATGTACTGTCTTTTTCCAATTCCGGAACAGACGAACCGAACTTCACTTTCAGTTGTTCCGCATGTTTCTCGATGATGGAACATCCTTCCTTAATATCGTCAGTGATAATGCCGCCGCCGTAAGGAATCACACAAGTATGACGAATAATGTTGTCCTTGAAAATCGCAATATCCGTGGTTCCACCACCAATATCTACAATCGCAACACCTGCTTCTTTTTCTTCTTTAGTCAGAACCGCTTCAGACGATGCCAAAGGTTCCAATGTTAAAGCTTCCATCTCCAGACCAGCTTCACGAACGCATCTAGCAATGTTTCTGATAGAACCCATCTGTCCCACAACAACGTGAAAATTAGCTTCTAGTCTCTTGCCGTGCATCCCGACTGGCTCCTGGATTTCCCCTTCGGAATCTACTTTGTATTCCTGAGGCAAAACGTGGATGATTTCTTCGCCAGGCAACATTACTAATTTCTTCACCTGATCTTTCAACTTCTCAATATCATCTTCTGTGATGTATTGATCCGGATGCTCTCTCATTATATAATCCGAATGTTGGAGAGAACGGATGTGTTTTCCTGCAATCCCGACAGTTACCTTATGGATAGGAACGCCAGCGCTGGATTGCGCTTCCGCAACTGCAGTCTTGATGGAATTGATGGTTTGGGAAATGTTGTTCACGATTCCTTTGTGAACGCCAAGACTTTTAGCCTTCCCAACGCCCAGGATTTCGATTTTCCCGTGAGCGTTACGTCTTCCGACAATAGCGACAATCTTAGTTGTCCCAATGTCCAGACCTACTGAATACTCTTGATTTTCCATTATATGCTCGATTTGATTTTTTAAATTTTTTATTTGAACACAAAGTGCACTAAGTTTTCTATTTTTTAGTTCACAAAGGCGCTTCGCTTATATAAGTTTTACTTAATCTATTATATATCCATTTACAACTCTTTTTATGCCTGTTTTGAATAATTTTGAATTGAAGTTCAGCAATAATCCTAATTTATAATCACCTAATTTCAGATAATTCAGAAGTTGTGCTGAATTAAAATCATTAAGTATTTCTTGTGCTTTTATTTCTAATACTACCTTGTTTTCTACTATTAAATCAATTTTAAAGGCATTTTCAACTTTCAAACCTTCATAATTGATTGACAAAAATTTTTGTCTTTCTACATTCAAACCTCTATTTTTCAATTCAAATTCTAAACATTGTTCATAAACCGTCTCATACAAACCCATTCCCAGTTTCCGATGAACCTTTAATCCGGAATCAATAACAATTTTTGATAATTCGTTTTCATTCATTTGTATATTTATATTCTTTCAATCATTGCTCTTATCTGAGCGAAGCGCCTCTGTGAAACATTTTTTATTATATTAAATAATCTTAGTGCGCTCTGTGTTCAATTCTGTGTTTTATTCTACTACTACTTTTGCTTTTTTCTTTTTGTCACTTGTTTTTGAAGAGGTTTCCTTTTTCTTTTCCGAAGTTTTTTTCGGTGCAGTTTTCTTCTCTACTTGTTTCGGTTTCGAAGTTTCTTTTTTGGCTTCTGATTTCTTAGGTTCTGTTTTTTTTATTTCCTTTTTCGGTTCCGGTTTAGGTGCCGATTTTTTCGGTTCTGTTTTAGCCGGAACAGATGCTAATAATTGCGAAGGTTTGCCTTCCGGTTTTGTGATTTCAATTTCCGGTGCATTTTTAAGAAGACTGTCGTTCTCTTTGAAATATGGATTCAGCGTAGTTACAATCTGATTATTGTATTTAACTGAAATCTTTTTGTATTTCTCAGGATTGTGATAAACCAGATACTTCTCTACAAAAGTTTTAAATCCTCTGACTTTGAAGTCAATATTTTCCAAATCACCAATCTCAACTTTATAATAACCATCACTGGTCAGAAGGTTATAATTGCCATTTTGTTTAGTGATTCCTACAAAATATTTTTTGCTGAAATCATCTTTATCAATTTTTTCAACCAGCTCACCCAGCTCCTTATACTCAGACGGCTCCACATCACCCATCACAAGCATACACGGATAAGAAAAGTTTCTCGAAATCGGAAATTCTACGCCTTTCTCATCGACATAAAAATCCTTTCCGTTTTTGTTCAATCTGAAGATCGGAATGCGTTGTTTGATATCGACGTTCAGATTGCCGTTCAGATTCATATAAACATTGGCACTGTCCACAAACGGAATCTCATTAATCTTCTTTTCTAAATCCGGAATATTAACATCGCCAATCTTTTTGGTTGGATTGAATTGTTTTACCAATTCTTTGATGTCCTTCTCATCCACAAAATAAACCGGCGTTTGGGTTTGGTTCATATTGATAGATACGTTCTCCATCTCCGCATTGTTGAAACGCTTCAACGAGAAACTGAGCAGAAATCCAAAAAGGATAACTGTCACGAGTATCTTCAATATTCTCCACTTATTTTTCATATTATTTTTGTATTAACGTATTAATGTAAAATGCATTAATGATTTTATAAATCGTGAATACATTAATACGTTTTACATTTTACAAACTTTGCATCCATTCCATAATCGGGTCATAAAGGGTATCAATATTTCCCGCTCCGACTGTCAATAAAATATCAAAATCTCTTTCTTTTATTTTGTCAAAAGTCTCCTGCAATGTGCAGACTTCTTTGTTGTCTGTTTCGATTTTTTCAGCTAACCAAGCTGATGTAATGCCTTCAAAATTTTCCTGAAGTTCTCTCGCAGGATAAATATTAAGCAGCAATAAATCGTCTCCGTTTTCCAGACTTCTCGCAAAATCCTCGGCAAAATCTCTCGTTCTGCTGAAAAGATGAGGTTGAAAAACCACCAGCAATTTCTTGGTTGGATAAAAGGTTTTTATCGAACCGATAACTGCATTCAGCTCTGTTGGGTGATGTGCATAATCGTCAATATAGATTTTCCCGTTATCGAAAATATGCTTTGTGTATCTTCTTTTGATGCCTTTGAAATTGGCGATTGCTTTTTTCAAAGTTTCAAAATCAACACCCAAATTGCTCAGAATCGCCAAGGCAACCGTTGCATTTTCCACATTATGGATTCCCGGAATTTCCCAAACGAATTCTTCGACAAGCTCAGAGTGACCATTTTTATTTGGCGTATGAAAATCGAAATAGATTTTATCGTGATCCATTCTCAGATTATCAGAGTAATAATCCGCTTCCTCGTTCACAGCATAAGTCTTGTGTTCTCTTCCAATCGCAATTCCTTTTCTGACAAACAATTGATTGTCACTTGGAACCAAACTTGCAAATTGTCTGAAACCATCTTCTATCTGAACCCTGTCGCCATAAATATCCAAATGATCCGCATCAATCGAGGTTACAACTGCCCAATCCGGAGAAAGGTTCAGGAAACTTCTGTCATATTCATCGGCTTCAACTACTGAAAACTGATTTCCGTTGTAATCAAAATTAGATTTGAAATTCTCGGAAATTCCGCCTAAAAATGCGGAAGACGGAAGATTAGCTTCTTTGCAGAGATGCGCAATCAAAGTAGAAGTGGTTGTTTTTCCGTGTGTACCTGCAACAGCGATGCAATCTGTATTTTCTGTAATCAGTCCCAAAACTTTTGCTCGTTTCAGGATAACGAAACCTTCACTGGTCAGATGATCCAGAATTGACAATTTCTTGATTGCCGGCGTGTAAATCACCAAAGTTGATTCTTTATCGAGCGCTACAATTTTCTCATCAATCACATCTTCAAATGTAATATCAATACCTTCAAAACTGAGTTGAGCTGTCAGTTTTGTTGGCGTTTTGTCATAACCCAAAACATTTTTACCGTTGGCGTGAAAATATCTCGCCAGCGCACTCATCCCAATCC
>JAEXJU010000139.1 GCA_023448955.1 Bacteroidota bacterium | reverse complement strand
GTATAAATTCTCGGTCAAGGATAAATATTATTGTCAAATGTAGAAGGAGATTCAGGATCTTGACCAGTATATTTGGTTATTATAAAAGCGTTATTTACTGCACCATAAAATCTAACATTATTAAATCCAAGAAGCTTAGTAAATCTATATCCTAAAGTAATATTATCACATCGAAGAAAAGATGCATCCTCATAGAAATAATCAGATAGTTGCATTTGGTCATTAGGTCTGTTAGTAAAGTTAAAACTTGACATTCCGTCGTAAAAATTGATAACGTTATTAAGTGCAAGTCCATCCGATGTAGCAGCTTGTTCAACAAATCCCTGAGATAGTTTTCTGGAATTATGAACCATTCCTCCAATCTGCCCATGGAAACTTGTAGACAAATCCCAATTTTTATAATTCAGA
Source organism: Bacteroidota bacterium (assembly GCA_023448955.1). GTDB lineage: Bacteria > Bacteroidota > Bacteroidia > Flavobacteriales > Weeksellaceae > Epilithonimonas. The sequence goes on along the minus strand of JAEXJU010000139.1, from coordinate 7,039 downwards.
TTAGTTCCGAAACCAAAAGTGGTTCTTGGTACTATTTCAAGAATATATTTATCAGAATCATTAATGATTCCATCACCATTTCTATCTACAAAGACATTTTGAAGAGGATTTCCATTTTGATCGTAAACTTGTTGAAAAACAAATGCAGCAGCAGGCTGGTAACCAACAAAATGCTGCCTTACCACTGCTCCGGTTCCACTAGGAAGATTAGCATCAGTTAATGCTGCAACAAACGTCTGTCCATCAAGATTTTCAATTTTATTGTCATTGTAAGCAATATTTCCATTAACATCCCAAGTAAAATCCATTGTTTTAATTGGAGTTATAGTCAATGTAGCCTCAATACCCTTTGATAACATTTCTCCCGCATTCTTAACGAATGTGTTGGTTAAAAATTGACCAGCAGGATAATTTACTCTTGAAAGCAAATCTGTCATTCTTCTATTATAGTATTCTACAGTACCTGAAATCCTTCTGCTTTTTGAAGTGAAATCAATACCCACGTTGTAAGTTTCAGCTTTTTCCCAAGTTAATTCATTATTAAATGGAGCTGCAGTGTAAGTGTTTAAACCTCCTAAGTATTGTCCTACTGACGAACCAACAATAAATAATGGTCTCGAAGGATAATACCCAACAACACCTTGAATATTTTGTTGACCTGTAAGTCCCCATCCAGCTCGAACCTTCAATTCTGAAAAAACATTTAAATTTTTAATCCATTCCTCACTTGTAGCTTTCCAAGCGAAACCAACAGCTGGAAAATACCCCCATGTTTTATCTAAGCCTTGAAATAATGACGAAGCATCTGCTCTAAATGTTAACGTAAATAGGTACTTATCTAAAATATCAATATTTGATCTTCCAAAAAACGATTGCAAATTATATCTATTGTAGTATAATGATTCTGAATCTGTAAAGTATTCTAACTCTTGAGTGCCTGGTTTTAATCTTGTTCTAATTTTACTTCCATCATTTACGAAGTCCTGATATGAGTATCCTCCTTGAATTAAAAAATTGGAAATAAAAGAGTCCTTATTAGTCTTATTGTAAACTAAATATGCATCCAATAGCTTATTCTTCATTGTCTGATCTTCACCTGTCTCAAAACCATTATAGAAGAAATAATCATTTGGAAAAGGTCTTAACGGTGAGTAAGTATTATATTGAGAAATACTATTATTATCGAAACTTTCTCGAAGTTTGGTAATTGAATAATCATATCCCAGATTAACAACAGCTCTTAACTCTGGTAAAAAATGGGTTTTGTAATCAAACTCAATATTATTAAGATATCTTGAGGTTGACTGAGGTTTATGCCTTTGATACAAATCTGCAACTGGATTACTTGAGCCAGCTTTTATATATCTCAAAATTTGACCAGTGGATTGAACTTTTTCAGGACTTAAATATTGATAATAACCACCAAATCTTGTTGATGAAGGTGAATCATCAACAGCGTAAACTGGCTTTGTAGGATCCATTGCAATTGCAGCACCTAAGACACTACCCTCATCAATTGCATTTTGAGTCACCCAAATACTTTTTGAATTAATATCAATTTTTAAATGTTTATCAAAAAACGTTGGCGTAATTTTTATAGAAGCAGTATATCTATCCAAATTGTTCATCCTAACAACACCCTCAGTTCTATTATATCCTAATGATGCTCTGATAGGAGTTCCATCTGGAAGCGCAGCAGAGGCACTAAAAGTATGATCTGTTGAAATGGAGTTTCTTAAAACTTCCTTTTGCCAGTCAGTTGAATATATTTTACCTAGTGTAGTTGGATTATCAGCACTTCCACCCACACCTAATTTCCAAGAATCATTGGGAAGATTTTCAGTGACAAACCTTACAAATTCATCAGAATTCATAACATTCATATTTTTGTACACTTCACCTAATGAAACGTTAGCATTGTAACTAAATTTTGGTTTTCCTGTAGTTCCTTTTTTAGTTGTTATGATTATTACGCCTGCTGACGCTCTCGAACCATAAATTGCAGTCGCTGAAGCATCCTTTAATATTGAAAATGACTCAATATCATTTGGATTAACTAATAAAAAAGGATTGTTAATTCCTGCAGGATTATCAATAGCAATTGGAACTCCATCAATTACAATAAGAGGTTGATTACTAGCAGACAAAGATCCGCCGCCTCTTATTACAATATTTGGAGACGCATTAGGAGAACCTCCAGTATTTGTGATTCTGACACCTGCAGCCTTACCAGTAATTAACTGATCTGCAGAAACCATTGCTCCTTTGTTAAAATCCTTTTCAGACACCGAAGTTATTGATCCTGTAAGATCAGATTTCTTCTGCTTACCATAACCAATCAGCACAACCTGTTCGATTTCGGTTTCTTTTTTCACCGAGTCTTTTTGCTGTGCATGTAACATTGTTCCAAACAATAGAAATGCTGGAGCAATTTTTAGTACATTATAGTTTCTCACAAAAAATAAATTTTTAAGGTTTATATTATTATTTTCAAATGTTGGAGATATATACTATCTCTTGTTCCGCAATTTATAAAAAATTCGATATTCTGTTAAAATAATTTTAAAACTTACTCGATTTTAACAACTTTACACCTAAAAATAAGCCAACAATAAATACAAATTATTGATTATCAATATATTATTTCTATGTTAATTTTTTTAACAAAAGTACCAAAAGACTATTTTTTTTCTAAAATTCAACCTATTTTCTTCTTCTAAATTAACCAATATTAATCCTATATTAATCAAAAATGAAATATTCTAAAATTTTATAACAATTTAGTTTACGCAAAATCCACAGAAAACATTCAGATTTTGGCAAATTAAAATTAAAAACCATAAATAGTAATATAGCTAAATAATTTAACTGAAGTTTCAAAAATAAATTAAAACAAAGCATACATAATGTGATCGAACATTGGTCGAACATAGGATATAGAAAGGTCGAACAAAGCCTGATGAAAATTTTTCTTTTTTAGAAGTTGTTTCTAACGCTGTGCAGGTTAATTCTCTTTATCTATGAATATCTGATTGAAAATCGTAATTTTGCAATTCAAATTTCAGTTACATAATGTCAAACAAAAAATTGATTACGGCGGCATTGCCTTATGCAAACGGTCCGGTTCATATAGGACATTTGGCGGGTGTTTATATTCCTGCGGATGTCTATGCTAGATTTCAGAGAAGATCGGGTAAAGATGTTGCTTTTATCTGCGGAAGCGATGAGCACGGCATTCCCATTACCATAAGAGCTAAAAAAGAAGGCGTTACACCACAGGATATCGTCGATAAATACCACGAAATTATCAAAAAATCGTTCTCAGATTTGGGAATTTCTTTTGATGAATATTCAAGGACTACATCAGCGAACCATCGTGAAACAAGTCAGGATTTCTTTAAAGTTCTTTATGAAAAAGGGAAGTTTACTGAAGAAATGTCTGAGCAGTATTTTGACGAACAAGCCGGAGAATTTTTGGCAGACCGATACATTGTTGGTACTTGTCCGAATTGTGGTAACGAAAACGCTTACGGAGACCAATGTGAAAAATGTGGCTCTACCCTTTCGCCCTCGGAACTTATTAATCCAAAATCAATGTTGAGTGGAAATGTTCCGATTTTAAAAGAGACAAAAAACTGGTATTTACCCTTAAATGAATATGAAGATTTCCTTAATGAATGGATCATTGAAGGTCATAAGGATGACTGGAAACCGAATGTTTATGGACAGGTTAAATCTTGGTTAAATGATGGTCTGAAGCCTCGTGCAATGACCAGAGATCTAAACTGGGGTGTACCTGTTCCACTTCCGAATGCGGAAGGAAAAGTGCTTTATGTTTGGTTTGACGCACCAATTGGCTACATTTCTTTCACAAAAGGATGGGCTGCTAAAAATGGCAAAGACTGGAAAGATTACTGGCAAAGTGAAGGAAGTGATTTGGTCCATTTTATTGGTAAGGATAACATCGTTTTCCACTGTATTATTTTCCCGGCGATGATGAAGGCTCACGGAGATTTTATTATGCCAAAAAATGTTCCTGCCTTTGAATTTCTGAATCTTGAAAACGATAAAATCTCCACCTCAAGAAACTGGGCGGTTTGGGCGCACGAATATGTGGAAGATTTCCCAGGACAACAGGATGTTTTGCGTTATGCTCTGCTTTCATCAGCTCCGGAAACTAAGGATAACAACTTTATCTGGAAAGATTTTCAGACGAAGAATAATTCTGAATTGGTTGGGATTTTTGGGAATTTCATCAACAGAGTTGCGGTTCTGATTCATAAATATTATGATGGAATCGTTCCTCAAGGCAATGTGAATGCTCCTGAATTAGCAGAAATCAATAAATCAGCGAAAGAAATTTCAGGTTTTCTGGAAAACTATGAGTTCAGAAATTCTTTGACAGCTTTGATGAATTTGGCACGTTTCGGTAACCAGTATCTTCAGACAGAAGAACCGTGGAAAACCATTAAAGATAACCCTGAAAAAGCAGCAAATTCTTTATTTGTTGGAGCTCAAATTGCAGTCGCATTGGCGCAGTTGTGCGAACCGTTTATGCCTTTCAGTTCTGAGAAATTACTGACTATGTTCAATGTTCAAAAATCGGATTGGAATGATGTTGAAACTAAATCTGTGCTCATTGAAACTGGTCATAAAATCAACGAAGCATCTCTTCTTTTCTCAAAAATTGAAGATGATGTGATTGATGCTCAAATCCAGAAACTTGAAAACACCAAACAAAACAATAAAAAAACAAACCCTAACGCCAATCCTATGAAAGAAGAAATCACTTTTGATGATTTTACGAAAATCGACTTGAGAACAGCAACGATTACCGAAGCTGAAAAAGTAGAAAAAGCAGACAAATTATTAAAACTCACTGTTGATACAGGGGTAGATGTAAGAACTGTGGTTTCAGGAATTGCAGAAAGTTTTACTCCGGAAGAAGTGATTGGAAAGCAAGTGATGATTTTATTAAATCTTGCCCCAAGAAAAATAAGAGGAATAGAATCTCAGGGAATGTTATTATTAACAACAAAACCAGACGGAAAATTGTCTTTTGTGACGCCAGATGACAAAGAAGTTGAAAATGGAGTTGAAATCGGATAAACTCTTTATATGAAAAAACTAATATTAGCAGCTATTTCACTTGTCGCTATATCTTGCAGCTCTGACAACAATGATGACCTACCACAACCTGTAGAAAATCAGATTATAGGAAAATGGAAATTGAAAACAACAATTGTTTTGTCAGGTAAAGATAAAACAACTGTCTTGAATGAATATTTGCCAGATGCCTGCAAGCAAAAAAGCACTTATGAATTCACAGATAAAAAGTTCATTATGAATGACTACAATAGTATTGGAAGCGAATGTGTGCTTGGTTCCACAACAGTTGATTATACTTATAACGCCAACGATAAAACATTAAAAATCGGAAATGAAACCGCCAGCGTTACAGAGTTAACGTCAAGCACTTTGGTAGTTTTGGCATTTGATGATTATGACCACAATAATGATGGAGTCAAAGATTATCTAAAATATCTTTACACTAAATAATTAATTAAAGACGTACAGAAATGTACGTCTTTATTATTTCTTGGTCAATCTCGCCAGATAAGAATCTTCGTCCTGCAAAATCCTCTCACTGCTGAAACCATTATTTTCAGCGGCATTTTTCAAAGTATTGAAATCGAGATACAGCCATTTTATCGGTTCTTCAGACTCACCTTTATAGTGAACGATATAATCCAGCTCGCCATAATAACCATCGGCAGGGATTAATATACCGCCATCTTCATCCTCATCAAACATATAGAGAATATCAGTACTGTCAATCAGAATCTGTCCGTTTTTGTTTAATAAAGAATGAAGTTTTTGAAGATAAATATCGATGACATTCAGACTTTGGAAAATCCCGGTGCCGTTCATCAATAATAGAATCGTATCAAAAGTTCCTTCTGAAAATTCGAGCATATTTGCGTGAACTGCGTTTTGAATTCCTCTCAGTTGGCAAACTTCAATAGCCTTTGGAGAAATATCCAGTGCGGAAACTTCAAGATTTCTTTCATTCTGAAGATATAGCGAATGAGAACCAGCGCCTGCTCCAATATCCAAAACTTTGCCGTTGGCTAATTTCAAAGCTTTTTGTTCGATTTTGTTCATCTCATCAAACCCTCGGAAAAGATAATCCACAGGAAGTTCATCCAGTTCAGAAATCGAAGTTTCGGTTTGCAGATCTTCTGGATTGTCATTTTTAAAATAATCCCAGATGGCACGTCCCATTAGGTCTTTCATAGCAATAATTGTGGTTGCAAAGATAAAGTTTAAAATTTTTATTGATAAATATGAATTAACAAAATCTTTCGACTTAGTTTATATTGAGCGATGCCGAAATGCTTAGGATGACATTTCTAATTTTGATTGTCCGTTTATTAACCTAAAGCTTCGACAGGCTCAGCTTGACATCTCTAGAAATCAAGCTTTTAGTATTAGAGATGTCACACTGAGCTTGTCGAAGTGTATGTTTTAAATAATTGATTTTTAAATCAATGCACAGTAGTAGGTTGTTTAACGGATATTTAATTTATAATACTAAAATGTTTTATTTACAATTGTCAAGCTGAGCGGAGTCGAAGCTAAAAAAATATTACTCCCAATTTTTTGTTTAATTTAAGAATCATAACCATTACTTTTTTCTATTTACTCTCGGTTCACATTTTGCTAATAATGCCTAAATTGTATCTCCAATTTGAAATCAATCTATGACAGATAAAAATAAAAACTTCCAAAGGGGATTCACATTCAGTAAACATATTCCGGAAGAGGTTTCGAATTTCGACAGGGTATTTGGCATTTTCAAAGACTTGCTCATCCACACTTCCGGAGATTTGGACGAGGCTTTTGATTGGCTGGATATGCTGGATAAAGAATATGATATTTTTAATGAAGAATATGGTTTGGACGACTTTATCGAAGACCTTAAAAAACGAGGTTACATCAAGGAAGAGATCAAACCGGAAGATGGTAATTCTGGAAC
>JAEXJU010000091.1 GCA_023448955.1 Bacteroidota bacterium | reverse complement strand
AATTCAGATTCTTACGTTCCAGTTCATCCGCAATGTGAACCATTTCGTCCAGACTTGGTGTAATCAATCCGCTTAATCCAATCACGTCCACTTTTTCATCGATTGCAGTCTGAATGATTTTTTCTGCCGGAACCATCACGCCCAAATCTACAATCTCATAATTATTACAACCCAAAACTACACTCACAATATTTTTTCCGATATCGTGAACATCACCTTTTACCGTCGCCATCAGGACTTTTCCGTTGGATTTTTGAGTCTGGTCTTTTTCCGCTTCTATGAAAGGCTGAAGATAAGCGACGGCTTTTTTCATCACTCTAGCCGATTTCACAACTTGAGGAAGAAACATTTTTCCGCTTCCGAACAAGTCGCCGACAACGCCCATTCCGGTCATCAGATTAATCTCAATCACATCAAGCGGACGTTTAGAATTTTTCCTCGCTTCTTCAGCATCTTCTTCTATAAAACGGTCAATTCCTTTAACCAAAGCGTGTGTGATTCTTGTTTGCAAATCCTGCTCTCTCCAGCCAAGATCTTCAGCTTTTTGTTTTTTGGTGGATTTATGTTTTTCGGAATAATCCAGAAGTTTTTCTGTCGCATCCTCTTTTCTGTCGAGCATTACATCTTCCACCAATTCCAGTAAATCTTTCGGAATTTCGTCATAAACTTCGAGCATTGTCGGGTTTACGATTCCCATATTCATTCCTGCTTTTATCGCGTGGTAAAGGAAAACAGAGTGCATCGCTTCTCTCACAGAATCATTGCCACGGAACGAAAACGAAACATTGGAAACGCCTCCACTTACGGACACATTCGGAAGATTGGTCCGAACCCAACGTGTAGCCTCGATAAAATCTATGGCATTTCTTCGATGTTCATCCATTCCTGTTGCCACAGGAAAAATATTAAGGTCAAAAATAATATCCTCGGAAGGAAAACCAACCTGATTTACTAAAATATCATAAGACCTTTTGGAAATTTCGATTCTTCTTTCATAATTATCTGCTTGTCCAACTTCGTCGAAAGCCATTACAATCACGGCAGCGCCATATCTTTTGATGGCTTTGGCTTGTTTGATGAACTCGTCCTCGCCACCTTTCAAACTGATCGAATTCACGACCGGTTTTCCCTGAACAACCTGCAATCCGGCTTCCAGAATTTCCCATTTTGAAGAGTCAATCATAATTGGAATTCTGGCAATGTCAGGCTCTGAAGCGATGAGATTCAGAAATCTCACCATTGCAGTTTTTCCGTCCAAAAGACCGTCATCCATATTGACATCCAGAATCTGAGCACCGCCTTCCACCTGATTTCTTGCAACATCGAGTGCTTCAGAATATTTTTCTTCTTTAATTAATCGAAGAAATTTTTTGGAACCCGCAACGTTGGTTCTCTCTCCAACATTGATGAAGTTGGATTCGGGCGTTATAATTAAAGGCTCAAGGCCTGATAATTTTAAGTATTTCATAAATTAATTTACCAATGTAATAATTTACCAATGTAACAATCTTGAGCTCGTAACTGATTGGTAAATTGATACACCTTTATATTGTTACATTGATTTTCCTCGGTTCATAGTTCTTTGCCAAATCAGCAATGGCTTTTATGTGCTCTGGTGTTGTTCCGCAACAACCACCAATGATATTAATTAATCCCTTTTCTAAATATTCTTTTACTTGATCCGCCATTTGGCTTGCCGTTTCATCGTATTGACCGAAAGCGTTCGGTAAACCGGCGTTTGGATACGCGGAGATTCCGAAGTTGGACTGGGAAGAAATCGCTTCCAGATAAGGCGTCAATTGTTTGGCGCCTAGAGCACAATTGAAACCAACGCTTAACAAATCCAGATGCGAAACTGAAATTAGAAATGCATCAGCTGTTTGTCCGCTCAATGTTCTTCCGGAAGCATCGGTAATCGTTCCGGAAACCATGATCGGAATGGTGATATTTCTTTCTTCCCGGATTTCATCAATCGCAAATAATGCCGCTTTTGCGTTCAATGTGTCAAAAATCGTTTCTACCAAAAGAATATCAGAACCGCCGTCCAATAATGCTTCAGCCTGTTGTTTGTAGGCGATTCTCAGTTCATCAAATGTAATTGCTCTATAACCCGGATCGTTCACATCCGGACTAAGACTTGCGGTTCTGTTGGTGGGCCCGATGGAACCTGCTACAAATCTTGGTTTGTCGGGGTTTTGAGTAGTGAAATCGTCGCAGACTTTTTTAGCGATTTTGGCTGATTCGTAGTTGAGTTCGTAAACCAAATCTTCCATATGATAATCCGCCATTGCGATGGTAGTTCCCGAAAATGTATTAGTTTCGATGATATCTGCGCCTGCCAAAAGATATTTTCTATGAATTTCTTCAGTCGCTTTTGGCTGTGTGAGAGACAACAAATCGTTGTTTCCTTTGAGTGGAGATTCCCAGTCTTTGAACCGCTCGCCACGATAATCTTCTTCCGAGAAATTGTAACGCTGAATCATTGTTCCCATTGCGCCGTCTAGAATTAGAATTCTGTTTTTCAGTGCGTTGTATAATTGTTCTGAATTTTTCATTTGTTAAGTTGTTAAATTAAAAGTTTTAATCAACTTCCATCTTCCTCTTTTTTCTTGTTCAATCAAACTAATTTCATTAAAAGTAAAGTCCAAAGGGAATTTTTTATCACTTATTTCCTCAAATATTTCATTATCACAAATTGAATTTCTTGGATGCATTAACGTTATATGAGGAGTTTGTTTTCTCGGTGAATTAATTATCGTTTTCAAAATTTGTTGTCGCAATTTGTGATATTCTTGTGCATCATCAGATTTAAGATACACCCCTTTTCCATTGTCAAATCTCTCTGGCTTCTCAAATCGAATAGTGATCGATTTTTCTTTTAAGGAAGCAAGATTCGTTAGTATTGATTCAAGATTTTCAATTTCATCTTCTCGGCACAATGTAACGTGTGCTTTAATTAATTCAAATTGCTTTGGATTGAATTTTTTTCTTATTTCTTCTACAACCTCCGAACTTTCTTTTTGTAGAAATAATGTTAACTGCCTACGAATTTCCATTGATCTTAATAAACTAACTTAAAGCTTGTTTTAAATCGTTAATAATATCTTCAATACTTTCCAATCCGACGGAGCAACGCACCAATCCGGCGGTAATTCCAACCTCATTTCTTTCTTCGTCGGAAAGCTTGGAATGTGTAGTAGAAGCGGGATGTGTGACAATCGTTCTGGTATCTCCCAGGTTGGCAGAAAGGGAACACATCTTAATTCTATTGAGGAAATTTCTACCACCTTCGATACCGCCTTTGATTTCGAAAGCGACGATGTTTCCGCCTAATTTCATTTGTTTTCTGGCGATTTCATAGCTTGGATGCGATTTTAGAAAAGGATATTTTACCAATTCCACATTGGGATGATTTTCCAAAAACTGGGCAACTTTCAATGCATTTTCGCAATGTTTTTCGACACGAATTGCCAAAGTTTCTAAACTTTTGCTCAAAACCCAAGCGTTGAAAGGCGACATCGCCGGCCCTGTGTTTCTGGCGAAAAGGTAAATCTCACGAATCAAATCTGCTTTTCCAACGGCCACTCCACCCAAAACTCGACCTTGTCCGTCAATCAATTTGGTTGCTGAATGAACCACAATGTCTGCGCCGTATTTAATTGGTTGTTGCAAATAAGGCGTTGCAAAACAGTTGTCTACGATGAAAATCAAGTTATGCTTTTTAGCAATCTGGCCGAAAAATTCCAAATCCAAAACTTCAATTGCCGGATTTGTCGGTGTTTCCAAGTACAATATTTTTGTATTTGGTTTGATGTATTGTTCTACATTTTCAGCATCTTCCGCTTTGAAATATGATGTTTCGATGTTCCATTTCGGGAAATATTTTGTGAACAAAGTGTGCGTGGAACCGAACACCGACTGACAGCTGACAATATGATCTCCAGCATTGAGCAACGCTGCAAATGTTGAATAAATCGCTGCCATTCCCGTCGCAAAAGCGTAACCGGATTCTGCACCCTCCATTTTTGTAATTTTATCTACAAATTCTGTGACGTTCGGATTGCTGAAACGGCTGTAAAGATTTTTGTCTTTTTCCTCAGCAAAACTTGCACGCATATCTTCGGCATCTTCAAAAACGAAGCTGGACGTGAGATACAATGGCGTGGAATGTTCGTCAAATTGAGTTCTTTCGGTTTGAGTTCTGATGGCTAATGTTTCGAAATTTTGGTTTTCCATTGTAATTTGTCTTGAATCTTGTCTCTTGTCTCTTGTCTCTTGATTCTTTATTTAGTTTCGCTTAATCTTAAAATAACCCCCAAAACGCCTCTGGCAGTTACTTTTGCTCCAGCTCCAGCGCCCATAATGACGATTGGATTTTCGCCGTAACTTTCCGTATAGATTTCAAAAATGGAATCTGAACCTTTCAGCTGTCCTAATGCGGAATTAGCCGGAACAGAAATTAATTTGACATCCAATTCACCTTTTTCTTTTTGCAAATCGCCGTGCAAATCGCCGACATATCTTAAAACGTGATTCGGTTCTTGACTTTCTTTTATTTTCTGATAATCGACGTCTAATTCTTCCAATCTTGAAAGAAATTCTTCTTTAGAAACCGACAAAAGACTTTCAGGAACAAGATTCTGAATATTGATATCATCAAATTCATTAATCAAGTCAAGTTCTCTTGCCAGAATCAACAATTTTCTGGCGACATCATTTCCTGATAAATCTTCGCGCGGGTCTGGTTCTGTGAAACCTTTTTCCATGGCTTCACTGATGATTGTTGAAAACTTATCGTTTCGAAGAGAAAAATTATTGAACACATAACTTAATGTTCCGGAGAAAACACCTTTGATTCTCGTGATATTTTCTCCTGAAAGATGCAGTAATTTTATTGTATCAATCAAAGGCAAACCTGCACCAACATTGGTTTCATAAAGATATTTCTTTTTATTTTTTTCTAATAATTTTCTGAAATTTCGGTATTCAGCAATCGGTAAAGTATTGTAGATTTTGTTGGAACCAACCACATCAAATCCGTTCTCTACAAAAGTCGGATAGTTTTTCACGAAATCTTTGCTCGCCGTATTATCCACCATTACAAGATTTTCCAAATGATGCTCGTTCGCAAAATCTACCAAAGACTGCACGCTAGATTCTGTTTGAGAATATTTGATTTTCTGTCTCCAATCGCTTCCGAAACCTGCTTTGTTGAAGGCAATTTTTCTGGAGTTTGCAATCGCAACGATTTTCAAATCCACTCTTTTACGATTCAGAATATCGTGAGCCGAATCCAGAATTTGCTCAATCAATGTTCCTCCGACATTGCCGTGACCAATCAACGCCAGATGAACTGTTTTTGGTTTTCCGTAGATTTCGGTTTCGATGATATTTTTGGTGATTTCGGTTTGATTTCCAGTTACCACAATGTTCACTCTTCCGGCAGAAGCGATTTGGCTTAATAATAATGGGAAAATTTTATTACGTTGAAGTTCCGATAAAATCTTATTATAATTATCTGAAACAAAACCAATCACACTCAGATTCTCGATGCTGTAAATATTGCTGACGTGACCTTCTGCCTTTTCCTTTTCAAATTCTTTATTCAGAAAATCAACGGCATTCGAAGCATCATTCTCGTCTACAAGAACAGAAATTCCGTTTTCTATGGCTTGCTGGGAAATGACACCAACGCTGATTCCGCCGCCATTCAAAGCATTGAAAATACGTGAATCTACGCCGATTTGCCCAAGAAAATCTTTTCCTTCGAAATTTACTAAAGCTTTGTTTCTATAAATATTAATTGCGTTTTTGTCTGTCATCAGTTCAAAAAAATAGGTTTTAAAATTGTGTTCAGTTGTTCATATTCCATCAGGAAAGCATCGTGTCCGTGGATGGAATTAATCTCGTGATAATGAACGTTTTTGTTTTTATTGAGTAAAAAATTGTATGTATTTTTAATTTCAAAAGCAGGATAAAAAAGGTCTGAATCTACCGAAATCAAATGGATTTCTGCATTGATGTTTTCCAGTTCGTTTTCCTTTCCGTTGATATTCATCAGAAGATGATTAACGAGTTTATAAGCCTTTAAACTAAATCTTTCGTTTAATCGTTTTCCGTGGAAGGTGAGCCAATCGTGAGATTTAAAAATCTTCTTTTCAGAATCAATTTCTCTGTTGAATCTTGAGTTCAAAGATTCCGGTGTTCTGTAGCATAACATAGCGTGAATTCTGGCTTTTTCAAGCGGTTCTTCTTCTGATTCTAATAGAAATTTCTGAACCAGACATTGAGAATGCAGCCAATCCGACGTTTTAAAATCTGTCGCAATTGGGATGAATTTTTCGGCTAAATTATTTTCCAAAGCTAACATTTCCCAACCGATAGATCCGCCAATAGAACCGCCAACCAAAGCAAAAAGCTTTTCAATTTTAAGATTTTTTAATCCTTCAATGAAAATTTTTGCAACATCTTTAACCGTGAAATCTTCGTAATTATCAATAAAAAATCCGTCGAAACCATTTCCGGGAATATTGAAAGAAATCACTGTGAATCTTTTCGTGTCAATGACTTTATCTTCTCCAACTAGAGATTTCCACCAGCCGTTTTCGCCGGCAACATTAGAGTTTCCGGTCAAAGCGTGGTTTATCAAAACTATCGGGGCAGAATGCAGTTCTTTTCCAAAAAGCTGATAGCTTAATGGAATATCGAAAACTTTTCCGGTCTGAGTTTCGAAATGTTGAATGTTGATATGTTGTAGCTTGTCTTCCAATTTTTTGCCTGATAAAAAATTGAAAATGCTACAGAGAATTGTAGAATGAATGTTTTGGTTATCTTTTCCCGAAAACCTCGGGATAGAATTTAGCACCTTCTTCGTTTCCAAAGGGTTGCCAAGGTTTCACAGAGTCTAATCTCTCCACCTTTCTCGATAACATTTTCAATATGTAAATGAACAAATCTGACTGCAAAGATATATAAGAAATTTTTGTTTTTCCAAATAAACTGAAAAAAGTCAGTGTAAATTTTTTATTAACAATCCAATTTAAGAAATTTATAACAGTAATTCAGTACAGTATTTGCTTAAGAAAATTCACATAAAAAATAAACAATGGACATTAATTTAAATAAACAAGTTGCAATTGTCACAGGTTCCAGTAGCGGAATTGGAAAAGGCATTGCTATCAGCCTGGCAAAATCCGGCGCAATCGTAATCGTCAATCATTCATCCGAACACTCCAGACCAGAAGCTGAAGAAACTTTGAAAACCATTGAAGACAATGGTGGTGAAGGTTTCATTATTCAATGTGATGTGAGCAAAGAAGACCAAGTTTTGGCGATGTTCCAAACGACGGTTGATAAATATGGAACGGTTGATATTCTGATCAATAATGCTGGTTTGCAACAAGATGCACCTTTTACCGAAATGACCTTAGCGCAATGGCAGAAAGTCATTGACGTGAATCTGACAGGTCAATTTCTTTGTTCACGCGAAGCCATAAAAGAATTTTTAAAACGCGGAATGACGGATAAATCCAAAGCACTTGGAAAAATCATCAATATCAGCAGTGTTCATGAGACGATTCCGTGGGCTGGTCACGCCAATTATGCTTCCAGCAAAGGTGCGCTGAGAATGTTGATGCAGACTTTGGCGCAGGAATATGGCAAACAGAAAATCCGGGTCAATAATATTTGTCCCGGCGCAATACAAACGCCCATCAATAAATCGGCCTGGGATAACAAAGAATCTCTGGATGCACTGATGACCTTGATTCCCTATGACAGAATCGGGCAACCGGAAGATATTGGAAATTTAGCCGTATTTTTGGCGAGCGATTATTCGGATTATATTACCGGAGCGAGTATCTATGTGGATGGCGGAATGACGACGCTGGAGAGTTTTGCGGACAACGGGTAGTTTGGTTAATAGTTGACGGTTGTTGGTTCATTGATTTTTGAAAATATCATTTATCGATTATCAACTCTCTTTTATATCGTCGAAGAAGGTAAAAACGTCAATATAGCCCCGATGGGAACGGCATCCTTTTTTTGCTTTTGGAGATATTTTCTTTTGCTGACAAATGGTCTGAGCAAAAAAAGATATAGTGGACAGCGGGTTGCAAAAGTGGAACAATAACCCAAACGTACTGCTCCAAAAATAAAACACAAATGTTAATTATAAATTTAAAGTATGAATGAAGCTGAAAAATTAAAAAACCCGAATTGGAAAAAATGGGGACCATACGTGAGCCACCGCCAATGGGGAAATGTGCGGGAAGATTATAGCACAAACGGCGATGCGTGGGGATTTACCGGGCATGACACTGCAGAAGCCTGGACTTACAGATGGGCTGAGGAAGGCATCGCAGGAATCTCGGATGAGAAGCAACAGATGTGTTTTGCGCTCTCTTTTTGGAATAAAAATGATTGCAGAGTCAAGGAAAGGTTTTTCGGGCTGAGCAATTACCAGGGGAATCACGGCGAAGATATCAAGGAGATTTTTTATTATCTGGACAACACGCCATCTCACAGCTATATGAAAATGGTTTACAAATATCCCATCAATGCTTTTCCGTACGATGATCTCATCAACACGAATGCACAGCGCTCTAAAAGTGAAATGGAATATGAAATCATTGACACGGGAATTTTCGACAATGACGAGTATTTTGATATTTTCATTGAATATGCAAAAGCTGGTGAGGACGATTTTCTAATCAGAATCGATGTTCATAACAGGAGCAGCAAACCTGCACCAATTGTGGTTTTACCAACAGTTTGGTATAGGAATAACTGGATGTGGGGCTACAATGATTACAAAGCGAAACTCGGTTTTTCCAAGCAAGGCGAAATTGACATTCATCACGACAGTCTGAGCATCAAAAAGTTATATTCCAGAAATCGGGATGTGGATGCATTGTTTTGTGAGAACGAAACGAATCGTTCCAGACTTTTCAATCTTCCGAAAATGGAAGGTTTTTTCAAAGATGGTATCAATCAATATATTACAAAAGGTCTTGATACCGTAAACCCATCTAAAACTGGGACAAAAGCTTCATTACATTGCGAAGAAATTATCGAAGCGAACAGCAACAAGGTTTTTGAATTCCGATTGTCGCCTCATATTATGGAGGATGCGTTTTATGATTTTGATGAAATCGTAGCAAGAAGAAAACAAGATGCGGACGAATTCTATGCGAACATCCAGAAAGATATTGAAAATGAGGATGAAAAAAATGTCCAAAGACAGGCTTTTGCTGGCTTGCTTTGGAACAAACAATTTTATCATTATAACGTTGGAAAATGGCTGAAAGGCGACCCGAATTTCCCGATTCAGAGAAAAGGATTTGTCCGAAACAGCGATTGGGAACATCTTCATAATAAGGACATTATCTCGATGCCTGACAAATGGGAATATCCGTGGTACGCGACTTGGGATTTGGCATTCCATTGTGTAAGTTTCTCAGTGATAGATTCGGAATTTGCTAAAAATCAATTAATTACATTAACCAAAGAATGGTATATGCATCCGAACGGTCAGGTTCCGGCTTATGAGTGGAATTTTGATGATGTCAATCCGCCTGTTCACGCCTGGGCCACTTTCAGGGTTTTTAAAATCGATGAAAAAAATAATGGCAAACCGGATTTAGCTTTCTTGGAAAGGGTTTTTCAGAAATTATTACTGAATTTCACTTGGTGGGTTAACCGAAAAGATTATAACGGGAACAACCTTTTCGGAGGTGGATTCCTTGGTCTGGACAACATCGGCGCCTTTGACAGGAATATGGAATTCAATGAAGGGGAACATCTGGAACAAGCCGACGGAACGAGCTGGATGGCGATGTACGCGCTGAATATGATGCGTATTTCTATGGAACTCGCAACGTACAATCCTGTTTATGAAGATATGGCAATAAAGTTTTTCGAGCATTATCTTTATATCGCCGAAGCGATGGAAAACATCGGTGAAGGCAAACAAGGACTTTGGAACGAAGAAGACGGATTTTTCTACGATTTGCTTCAGCTTTCCAATGGTGACAGTGTGAATCTGAAACTTCGGAGCATTGTTGGATTGATTCCGATGTTTGCCGTAGAAGTGGTAGAACACAGTATGTTGGAAAAACTCCCGGAATTCAAAAAAAGGATGGAATGGATTCTGAAAAATAAACAGGAACTGACTAAACTCGTCTCACAATGGTACGTGGAAGGCGAAGGAAACAAACATCTTTTGAGCATCCTCAGAAAAACAAGACTGACGAAAGTTCTCACAAGATTGGTAGACGAATCTGAATTCCTCAGCGATTACGGAATCCGTGCAATGTCTAAGGTTTACGAAGAAAATCCGTTCCGCTTTACCGTTCATGGACAAGAGCACGTGGTTTATTATACGCCGGCCGAAAGTGATAGCCGAATGTTTGGAGGAAACAGCAACTGGCGTGGACCGATTTGGTTTCCGATTAACTTCCTGATAGTCGAAAGTTTACAGCGTTTTCATTTCTTTTTCGGCGATGCATTGACAATTGAATATCCGAAAGGAAGTGGCGTTCAAAAAAATCTGGAGGAAGTTTCCAAAGACATCAGCGACAGACTTTGTGGTATTTTTCTTAAAGACGAAAATGGAAACAGAGCGTTCAACGGTGGTGTGGAGAAATTCAACCAAGATCCGCATTTCAAAGACTACATTATGTTCTTCGAGTATTTCCATGGTGACAATGGCCGAGGCGTTGGTGCTTCTCATCAGACCGGATGGACTTCTACAGTGGCGAAGTTGATTCAGCCTAGACTTTCCAGTCGATAATAAGTTAGAGCGTGGGAGCATTTTAGGGTTTTAGTGAGTTTTAATTCTCTCCTACTCTAAAACGCTCCAACTCTCAACTCTATTTCACAATCTCTCCATTAACTGACACTTCATAAGAAATCTCAACATTCGGTTCCAGAGTTTTGGAAACAGAACAATATTTTTCGAAAGATAATTCTCCAGCTTTTTTAGCTTTTTTCGGGTCAATTTCGCCTTCCAGGAAAAATTTCACTTTGATGGATTTGAACGGTTTTGCCTCATCTACCTGGATTCTTTCGCCTTCCACTTCCGCTTTGAAATCGGTAATGGTTTGGCGTTGTTTTTTTAAGATTGAAACAACGTCGATTCCGCTACATCCTGCAACTGCCATCAGCAAAGATTGCATTGGAGAAAC
>JAEXJU010000090.1 GCA_023448955.1 Bacteroidota bacterium | reverse complement strand
GTTCCATTGTTTCCTTGATGGTCTGGGAAAGTTGGTCTACATCTATTAACTTAACATTTTCCAGCTCCCCGATTTCCTTCTGAACATTATTCGGAATGGATAAGTCTATGACCAGCATTTCTTTATCTTCAGGAAAATTGGATTCGTCAATAATATATTTTTGTGCGCCTGTTGCCACAATCAGAACATCAGTTTGTTTCAGTTCTTCCGGAAAAAGATTAAAATCGATTTGAGGAATTTTATACTTATCAGCAATTTTTTCCGCCTTTTCAAAAGAACGGTTGGCTATTTTGATGTTGGGCTGGTAGATATGTTTTACGAGGTTGTCAATGGTGTTTTGTCCAATTTCTCCGACACCTAAAAGAAGAATATTTTTTTCATGGATGTGTCTCGTATTATTCAATATATAATGTACTGCAGCATATGAAACTGAAGCAGAACCTGTGCTGATTCCTGTCTCATTCTTAATTCTTTTTGAAATCTGAATGGATGAATTAATAGCACGTTCCAGATAAGGATTGGAAAAATCTTTATATTTTTTAAATCGATGATAAGCATTCTTGATCTGCGAAACAATCTCAAAATCACCTATAATCTGACTTTCCAGGCCTGCGGCCACACGAAAAAGATGGAAAAGAGCATCTTCACGCTGGATGACATTGACATATTTCAGGAATTCGGAAAGACTCACGCCCACAGTATTACAGTATAATTCCGCAATGTGAAGGTAATTTTTCGTAGTGGAATAGATCTCCGTCCTGTTGCAGGTGGAAACCACAAAGGCATCACCGTAATCCTGTTCATGGATCTGATTCACAAAAGATTTGATGTGCTCATCGAAGAATGCAAAACGGCCACGCGTTTCGGCATCGGCTTTTTCATAGCTGATGCTGAGAACAGCAAAATCAGAAGTCTGGTGAAATTTATTTCTCTGGCTCATTTTCAGTGAGCAAATTTACGATTTTTAAAACTAAGGCTGATGATGAATGTCAGTTTACCGAATTGAAAAAATCTATATTATTTATTAAAATACTTAAACCAATGATCATAACTAAACATGGATTTCATAAATTTTTTTTACAATTTTGATAATTTACAACACGAAAATTTAATAAAATTTTAACCAAAAAAAATGGATTTGCATCTTTAGAATGTATCTAAATTTATATCTTTGTAAACTTAATAATTATTGAACGGAAATGGGTTTATTGGATATGTTCACGCAAGAGATTGCGATTGACTTAGGGACGGCAAATACGCTAATTATACATAACAACAAAATCGTTGTGGATCAGCCTTCTATCGTGGCGATAGAGCGTTCGTCCGGTAAGCCGATAGCAGTGGGAGAACAGGCAAAACATATGCAGGGTAAAACCCACGAAGATATCAAGACAATTCGCCCGCTGAAGGATGGTGTGATTGCAGATTTCCACGCTTCTGAACATATGATTAAGGAATTCATCAAGCAGATTCCGGGTATCAAAGGAAAGCTTTTTCAGCCAGCACTCAGAATCGTGATTTGTATTCCGTCTGGTATTACTGAAGTTGAAAAAAGGGCGGTTAGAGATTCTGCTCAGAAAGTGAATGCCAAAGAAGTTCGTTTGATTTACGAGCCAATGGCAGCTGCAATAGGTGTTGGAATAGATGTTCAGAAACCGGAAGGAAATATGATTATCGACATAGGTGGTGGAACAACGGAGATTGCTGTAGTAGCACTTGGCGGAATTGTTTGTGACAAATCTGTAAAAATTGCAGGTGATGTTTTTACCAATGATATCGCTTATTACCTGAGAACGCATCATAATTTATATATTGGGGAAAGAACGGCTGAGAGAATCAAACTGGAGGTTGGATCTGCAGTTGAAGAATTGGATGTTCCAATCGATGATATTCCTGTACAAGGCCGTGACTTGATTACCGGTAAGCCAAAAGAAATTATGGTCAACTATAAAGAAATTGCCAAAGCGCTGGATAAATCAATTATCAGAATCGAGGATGCTGTGATGGAAACATTGTCTTTGACACCTCCGGAATTGGCTGCGGATATCTATAAAACCGGAATCTATCTTGCCGGTGGTGGTGCTCTTTTGAGAGGTTTGGCAGACAGGCTTCACAGAAAAACAGGACTTCCTGTTTTTGTTGCTGAAGATCCTTTGAGAGCGGTGGTTCGCGGAACCGGAATTGCTCTTAAAAATATGGACAAATTCAATTTCTTAATCAAATAATAATCTTCTTAAAATTGCAATGATTGTAAATTTTTGATACTTCTGAAATCGAAGCCTGAAAAATTATTTATCAATCATCAATTATCATTTATAACTTAGATGGGTGCTCTGCTGAGATTTTTTTCTAAGAATGCATTATTTGTGTTCTTCATATTTCTACAATTGGTTGCAGTTGTATTGATATTCAGCAAAAACTCGATGCAGCAAAGTTTCATTGCGGCTAAAACAGCGGCATTCAATTCCTGGGTTTCCGGCTATATTGACGAAGGGACATCTTACCTTAAGCTGAAACAAATCAATGAAGATCTAGTCACCCAAAATAAAGCACTGATGTTGGAGCTTTACGGAAAGGAAAAAGCAAAAAATCCAAGTTTCCGAAGAGTTTATGACACAATTGGCGGCGGGCAGATTTATACATTTGTGGACGGTGAGGTTGTCTTCAACAGCATCAACAGGAAGGACAATTATTTTACTATAAATAGAGGGAAACTTCAGGGCGTCAATTCCAAAATGGGCGTAATTGCACCAAGAGGAATTGCCGGAATCGTCATCAACACAACGGATAATTATGCTTTGGTTCAGTCTGTGCTGAGTATGAACAAAATAAAGATCAGCGCAGCGCTCAAAAAATCAGGCTATTTCGGAACGTTATCCTGGAAGGGTGATGATTCCCGAACAATGACATTGTCTGATGTTCCTAAATATGTTCCGCTGAAAGTGGGAGACACGGTAGTCACCGATGGAAAATCCTCTATTTTTCCTGCAGGAATTATGGTGGGAACTGTTGCCGGGTACGAAGTGGACAGCAAAACAGGTTTCTGGGATATTTCTGTAGAACTCAGCGAAAAGATAGGAAAATTAAGTAAGATTTTTGTGGTTAGAAACCTTAAAAAGTCTGAGGTACAGAAGATTGATGATACCTTAAAAGTACAAATCAAAAAAGATGGTCAGTAGAAACATTGCATCGGACTTGCTTCTCATAGCATTGCTCACAGCTTTTCAGATTTTTATTCTGAACAGGATTGCTTTGTTTGGTCAGTATATTCCTGTGCTTTATCCTGTTTTTGTGATGTTTTATCCGTTTTTCAGAAATCAGTTTCAATTTTTAGGATTGAGTTTTTTATTAGGATTATGTGTAGATGCATTTCTCGGAACTTGGGGAATCAATGCGTTTGCCACAACAGTTATCGCATATTTCAGAACCATTATATTCAGAACGTCTACGGATACCACTACGGATTTCTTTTCTTTCCAGAGTATCCAGTGGACACAATTCATATTTTTTATAATTACCAGTATTTTTATCCACCAGTTTTTGGTGCAGTTTATTGAGTTTTTTAAATTCAACAGATTTTTTGAAATTTTATTTAATGTAATAGTCACCAGTATTATTTCGTTTGTATTTATATTAGCCTATACATTAGCTTTTAAAATCAAGCAAAAAGTCTGAAACTAAAAAATGTATACAAACCAATCCTTATTTTCTTTGACATCGAGGTTGCATATGTCCTCCTAAAAAAATAGAAAAGCACATATGAAATCACAATATCTAAAAATCATTCTCGCACTTTCTGTCATTGCAATTATTTTCGTTGCAAGACTTTCGTATTTGCAATTGTTCACAGACCGATATGCACTAAATGCAGCCAATACATCCATCAAAATCGAATATGTCATTCCGCCAAGAGGCGTCATTTTTGACAGAAATGGGAAAATTCTCGTGGGAAACCAACCGGCATTTGAACTTTCGTACACAGCAGCACTGCTGAAACCCGATTTTGACACCATTGGGTTTTGTAAATTGATGAATATTACAAAGCCGGAATTCATCACTACAATGAAGAACATTGAGAAGGAAAAATATTATTCCCGACTGACGCCGATGACTTTTATGAAAAATTTAAGTCGTGAAGATATGGCGAGAATTCAGGAGCTGATTTTTAAATATCCGGCGTTCGCAATTGTTCCAAGACCTCAAAGACAGTATGAGATCAATACTTCCGGAAATCTTTTGGGATATACCAATCAGGTTAATGATAATGACATCAAGAAAGATTCTTTATACTATTTGCCCGGTGATATTATCGGGAAAAGTGGAATAGAGAAAGCGTACGAAAAAGAACTTCGCGGTGAGAAAGGAATGAAATACATCCAGAAAGACATCCGCCAGAGAAGCATCGGTTCCTACAAAAATGGTGAGCTGGATAAAGAAGTGGTGACAGGAAAAGATCTAACACTGACCATTGATTATGATTTACAACGCATGGCCGAGGAAATGCTGGTTAATAAACACGGTGCTATCGTTGCTCTGGATCCTAATAACGGCGAGATTCTTACAATGGCAACAGGTCCGGATATTGACCCGAATCTTTTTACAGGTCCAAACAAATCCCGAAATCTTTACCGATTAGCCAACGATACAATCTACGAAAACAAACCGACGTTTGATCGTTCTGTTCAGGCAGCTTATCCGCCAGGCTCAACGTTCAAATTACTGACAGCGTTAGCAGCAATGGAAATGGGTGTGATGACAGATAAAACAATTTTTCCTTGCGGAAGAGGATTCTTTTATCGTGGAAAAAGCATCAAAGGTCATGGTGGTGCAGATCCTTTGATTCCTTCTATACAAGTTTCCAGTAACTGTTATTTTACCTACGCTTATCTGGCTATTATAAAAAAATATCCTGGAAATCCATCCAGAGGTGTAGATGAATGGAAGAAAATCATCAATAGTTTTGGTGTAGGTGAATTTCTAAATAATGATTTGGCAGTAGGAGCTAAAGGAAGAATTCCATCTGGAAAATTTTATGAAAAGAGAATGGCTTCCATTTATAAAGCCAGCGGTTCTAAACGTACAGATTTTAAAAACTGGGACGAAATGCCTACCGGAGCTTTATATAATGGAATGGGGCAGGGCGATGTTCTTTTGACACCGATGCAAATGGCAAATTTTGTAGCTGCCATTGCTAACAAGGGATGGTATTATACTCCTCATGTTGTGAAATCTATAGATGGAAAACCAAATCCCGATCCCAGATTCAAGAAAAAACATATGACATTGGTTCAGAATCCACAGTTTTACAATGTTGTTCTTCAGGGAATGGAAGCTGTAATGCTGAGGGGAACAGGTCGTGGATTGATGTCTAAGGATTTTACTCAATTGGCCAAAACAGGAACTGCACAAGTTCCTCAAGGAAAGGATAACTCAATTTTTGTTTTGATAGCTCCAGCTGACAAACCGAAAATTGTGGTGGCAGCTGTTATGGAACACGCAGGTTTTGGTGCAACCTGGGCAGGACCGGCCTGTACAACTATTGCGGAAAAATATGTGACCGGAGAACTGAAAAGAGAACATCTTTACAAAAAAATGATCAGTTCCAGTTTTATGCCCGAATATAGGAGACAGTATATTGCTGATATGAAAAGGAAGGGCTGGTATAAAGAACCACCAGTGGACTCCGTTAAACTAAAGCGTATAAAAGATAGTCTTCAGGCTTTGGAGAATAAAAAACTTAAAAAAGATAGTTCCAAAGTTAAACCAGTAAAAACTAGATCAAGATGAAATGGGCAGAAGGAATAGATAAACTTGGCATTGCACTTTATATCCTGCTTTGTATTTTCGCAATTGTTAATATCTACAGTGTGAAGGCTGAGCTCGGACAAAAGCAGCTTATTTTTTTCGGGATCTCCTGTTTTGTTGGCATGATCATATTCTTTATGAGAACCAAGTTTTTCGAGAATATGTCGGCAATTATCTATGTTGGTGGCGTTCTTTTGCTTGTTGGACTTTTTCCTTTTGGGACAGAAATTCTTGGTCAGAAAAACTGGTACAAATTCGGTGGATTTACAATGCAGCCGGTAGAGTTTGCGAAGATAGGAACTGCTTTGATGCTCGCCAATTATGTTTCCAATCCGGATTTTAATCTCAGGAACAGGAAGGTTCTTTACACCTCCTTGGCTATTGTTGCTATTCCTGGTGTTGTGGTTCTGATGATTCCCGATGTTGGTTCCTTGCTGGTTTTCTTTGCATTTCTGATGGCGCTTTACAGGGAAGGATTATCAGGTTGGTTATTTGGTGTAATATTTATTTTTGCTGCCGTTTTTTTAATTTCCATTGCCGTTAATCCATTGTATGTGGTGATTGCCATTCTGGTTATTGCAGCTATTTTTGTTTTCCTAAATTTTTACACAATTCAGGGGAATGTAATGTACATCATTGCGATTGTTTTGACAGTAGGAATTCTAAGCGCGTTATCTTATGGTTCACCTTATATCCTAACAAAATTACCTAAACACCAGCGCGAAAGGGTAGAAGTTCTATACAAAGGCGAAAAAGCATTCCGGGATACATCAGGTTATAATTTGCTGTACTCGAAAACAGCGATTGGTTCCGGCGGACTTACTGGAAAAGGTTATAAACAGGGCTCTGTAACAC
>JAEXJU010000281.1 GCA_023448955.1 Bacteroidota bacterium | reverse complement strand
GCTTGATAAAACCTTCACCAAGCGGTTTCATTTTTTCGCCCAATTCCGGATAAAAATAACCGAGAGAAACACCGAAAATAATAGCTATCAATACCTGAATGTAGAGAAGCTGATAGAATTTTTTAGGCTTTACAGGCTTTTGTTCAATGTCTAAATTCATAAGAATCACTTATGTTACAAATTTAGAATTGTTTATGAATTATATCGTGTTGTTCCTGATTTTTTCTGCAATTATTTCGCAGGAATCGTCCAGCATTTTATAGACTTTGTCAAAACCTTCTATTCCACCGAAATAGGGATCCGGAACTTCCAGTTCGTTATCAAGAATTAATCTAATTTTATGTTTTTGAGTATCATCTGACATTTTCAGAACATCCTGATAATTCTTCTTGTCCATACAGAAAATCAAATCAAAATCTTCTAAATCCGACTTTTTGATCGGTCTAGATCTTTGCATCGAAATATCGATTCCATTTTTGAAAGCAGTCTTCACAGAACGTTCATCGGGACCGCTTCCTTCGTGATAATTGATGGTTCCGGCACTGTCAATAAAATAACTTTCATCAAGTTTAGATCTCAGAATTCCTTCTGCTAAAGGGCTTCTGCAAATATTGCCAAGGCAGACCATTAGTATTTTCATAAATTATTTGTAAGATGTAAAAGTGAAATATAAAATGACTTTAAGTTTAAAAATAAAAAAAAAGGATTTAAAATTTTAAATCCTTGTATTATTAATGAGCAATTTTCTCTTTCAGATCTTTGATGTATTTCTTCAATTCTTTATCAATCTTGGATACATCTCGGATGGTGTCGCAAGCGTACATCACAGTAGAGTGATCTTTTCCACCCATTTCCTCACCGATTTTCGTGAACGTTGCGTTGGTATATTCTTTTGCGAAATACATTGCCAATTGTCTCGGCAAAGCAATCTCTCTCTTTCTGGTCTTAGAAAGCAATTGTTCTCTTTGGATCCCGAAATAATCACAAATAACCTCCTGAATGTAAGGAATATTGATGGTTTTCTTCTGAGTTGTCGCAAGCTTATTGATGGTATCTTTTAGTAAGTCTAAACTAAAATCTGATTTGTAAACCGTTGAATAAGCAATCACCGCATTCACAACGCCAATCAGCTCTCTCACCCCATTCGTCTTAACTTCTGATGCTAAGTAATCCAGCATATCGTCTGTCAATTCAATTCCGTCTCGACTTAGTTTGTCAACAATGATTTTACGTCTGGTTTCGAAATTTGGAGATTTGATTTCTGCAGAAAGTCCCCATTTGAAACGCGAAATAATTCTTTCCTGCGTATCCAGAATATCAGCTGGTGCCTTATCAGATGTCAATATAATCTGTTTCCCGTTCTGATGAAGATAGTCAAAAATGTGGAAGAAACTGTCCTGCGTCGCCGCCTTACCGGACAAAAACTGAATATCATCGATAATCAAAACATCAATCATCTGATAATAATTCTGGAAGTCTGTTTTATTCTGGGATTTAGCAGCTTTTACAAAATCCTGAATGAATTTTTCCGAAGACTGATAAAGTACAACCTTATCAGGAAAAGAAGCTTTTACTTCCAAACCAATTGCCTGAGCAAGGTGCGTTTTTCCGACACCATAACCGCCATAAACAAACAACGGGTTAAAAGCTGTTGCACCAGGTCTTTTTGCAATCGATTTCGCAACGGTGCAGGCAAACTTATTGCTTTCGCCTTCCACAAAATTATCAAAAGACTGATCTGCTTTAAGGTTAGAATCAATATTGATTTTCTTGATTCCCGGAACTACAAAAGGATTGATGTTATTTTCCTTGATGACCGGTCTTGCTTCCTGAATTTTGGGTGCCTGTGTAGAAATTCCCTTTACATTCACTGTGATTGGTTTTTCCTTTCCTGCAGGTTTATTTTCCATCACGGAATACCACAATTTCACCCCTTTACCGATATTTTTTTTGAGCGCAGCAGACAGTAAAGACAGATAATTGTCCTCAATATATTCCTTGTAAAAATCGCTTGGAACTAGCAACGTAAGATTATTGTTCACCAAAGATATTGGCTGAACTTTATCAAATAATAAGTCGAAAGAATTTTCTAACTTTTTGAGGTCTGTATTATCCTCCGCTGCGTTTAGATTGTCCCTCATAAATTGGAGACACCTATCCCAGATCAATACTAAATTTTCATTCATTTTTCTGCTGCTATTACCGGTAAGATTTTAGTTTTTTTAGAAGAAGACAAATATCCAATTATTAATTTTTATAAAAAAATTTTTTAGCTATTGATTATTTAAAAATATATTTGTATGAATTATTATTAGCTTAAAATGATACATACAACTCACTCAATTAGAGTACGTTACGGAGAAACCGACCCCATGAAATATGTCTATTACGGGAACTACGCAGAATATTTTGAAGTGGCAAGAGTAGAGCTTTTTCGATCACTTGGAATATCATATGACGAGATTGAAAAGCGTGGCATTTTTCTTCCTGTCTCGGAATATAAAATTAAGTACATCAGACCAGGACTTTATGATCAACTTTTGGAAATTCACACCTACATTAAAAAAACTCCGGGCGTTAAAATTGAGTTCGAATATGAAATTTACAATGAAGATAAAGTGAAAATCACCGAAGCGACCACCACTCTATTTTTTTTGGATGCAGAAACCAATAAAATTGTAAGATGTCCTGATTTTTTAATGGACTTGATTAAGAAAAATTGGAAGGAATAAATTGTGCATCGTCAAATTTTCAATATATTCGACCATAAAATAAAAATTAAATGAAAAAATTACTCGCTGTAGTTTCGTTATCTATTGTATCATTATTTTCTTCACAACAAAAGACTTTCTGTAATCCTATTAATATAGATTACGGCTACACACCTTTTGAAGTCTTTTCCAAACAGGGGAAACACCGTGCGACAGCCGACCCTGTCATTGTCAATTTCCAGAAAAAACTATTCCTGTTTTCTACCAACCAGGAAGGCTATTGGTATTCTGACAATATGCTGGATTGGAAATTCGTTCACAGAAAATTTCTTTTAGACAATAAATACACACACGATCTGAACGCTCCTGCTGTCTGGGCAATGAAAGATACCTTGTATGTTTTCGGCTCAACATGGGAACAGGATTTCCCGATCTGGAAAAGCACCAACCCAACAAAAGACGATTGGAAAATTGCTGTTGACACTTTGAAGGTGGGCGCCTGGGATCCGGCTTTCCATTACGATGAGGATAAAAACAAGCTGTACCTCTATTGGGGTTCCAGCAATGAGTGGCCACTTCTCGGAACAGAAGTCAAAACCAAAACGCTTCAATCTGAAGGTTTTGTAAAGCCTGTTATCCGTCTGAAGCCGGAAGATCACGGCTGGGAAAGATTTGGGGAATACAATGACAATGTTTTCCTTCAGCCGTTTGTAGAAGGCGCTTGGATGACCAAATATAAAGACAAATACTATCTTCAATATGGCGCACCCGCAACGGAATTCAGTGGTTATTCTGATGGCGTATATGTTTCCAAAAATCCTTTAGAAGGTTTTGAATATCAGCAACACAATCCGTTTTCTTATAAACCTGGTGGTTTTGCAAGAGGAGCCGGTCATGGTGCAACCTTTCAGGATAATTACAACAATTGGTGGCATATTTCGACCATTTTTATCTCAACCAAAAATAATTTCGAAAGGCGATTGGGAATCTGGCCTACAGGCTTTGATAAAGATGATGTGATGTACACTAACACGGCTTATGGCGATTACCCCACGCTTCTACCTCAATTTGCACAGGGAAAAGATTTTTCTAAAGGTTTATTCCCAGGCTGGATGCTATTGAACTATAATAAACCCGTTCAGGTTTCCTCCACTTTGGGTGGCTATCATTCTAATTATGCTGTGGATGAAGACATCAAAACCTATTGGTCTGCCAAAACCGGAAATTCCGGAGAGTGGTTTCAGACTGATCTTGGAGAAGTTTCAACAATCAATGCGATTCAGGTAAATTATGCGGATCAGGATGTGGAGTTTATGGGAAAAACGCTTGGAAAAATGCATCAGTATAAAATCTACGGTTCTAATGACGGTAAAAACTGGAAAGTGATTGTCGATAAATCTAAAAATCAAACCGATGTTCCGCATGATTATGTTGAATTGGAAAATCCTGCGAAAGCAAGATTCCTGAAAATGGAAAATCTGAAAATGCCGACAGGAAAATTTGCGTTGAGCGGATTCCGTGTGTTTGGAAAAGGAGCCGGAACAAAACCTGCAAAAGTTCAAAACTTCGTCCCATTAAGATCTGATCCAAAAAAATATGGCGAAAGAAGAAGCATCTGGATGAAGTGGCAGCAAAATTCTGATGCAGACGGTTACGTTATCTATTGGGGAAAATCGCCAGATAAATTATACGGAAGCATTATGGTTTACGGCAAGAATGAATATTTCTTTACCGGCGCAGACAGAGCAGACGCCTATTATTTTCAGATTGAAGCTTTTAATGCCAATGGAATATCAGAAAGAACTGATGTTGTAAAATCCGAATAACAAGCGTAAATTTATTTTTAACTCCTCAGAATTGTAATTGTTCTGAGGTTTTTTTTATTTTTAACAAAAACTAATTAATGTACGATTTAATTTTAAATGAAAATACAAACAATAATATTATCGATAGATATTATTTATTTGATGATGAAAAAAGTATCCGTTTTTTGCCAAACATCAACTCTATAAATATTTTAGTAGGAGCCAATAATAGTGGAAAAAGTTGGATGATGAGACATTTAATGAAAATTAAAGATTACAAAAAAGTTCATTTTCAAAAAATCACTGATTTAACAACAGAATTCAATGACACATTAGTAAATGATATAATCACTTAACAGTCTGGAAATATTAGACTAATGAATGGCAATCTACCAATTATAAAAATAACAAAATTTGATACCATTAATTTCCATAGCATTGTAAATATTTACCATTCTAACACTGTTAATCTTGACAAATTAGAAAAAGTTAGCAAGGCTAATTGGGGACACTATGATGTTTACATTGATATTGATGTTATAAATCATTTAAACACTATTAATCAGGAAATTTCAGCTTTGTTAAATGACAAAATTGAAATTAAAGATTCAATTAAATTTTATATACCAACTTTAAGAAGTGCACATTCTTTATATAATTCCGATGGACATAAAATAGAAGATGATATTTTTTACAATACTTTACAAAAAAATCATCCCACAACAGATGTAAGAGTATTTACCGGACTACACTTGTACAAATCCATTCTTAATGCTAGAAATTCTAGAAAAGAAATTCGAAAAAGATTTGAAGATTTTGAAACGTTTGTACAAAATAATTTTTTCAGCGGAAATAAGATTGACATAGTTGCTGAATTTGATAAAGATAAAAGTATAAATAATGATAATTCCGAAGAAATTATAAGTATTCATATTGATGGCGAAAATGAAACAAGAAAATTATACGAACTAGGAGACGGAATACAAGCTATCATCATTCTGATGTATCAAATATTTATGGCTGAAAATGATTCTGTTATTTTTATTGATGAGCCAGAACTTAATCTTCATCCAGGAATGCAAAGGCTATTCTTTGAGCAAATTTCACTAAATAATGACATTACCAAAAAGAATCTTAACTATTTTATCTCCACGCATTCAAATCATTTATTAGATTTAACATTAGAAAGCGAAAACGTTTCTATTTATTCTTTCAATTCAATTGTTGAAAAAGGAAATAAAAAAATTATTGTCAGAAATGTTAACTCTGGAAATAATGATTTATTAAAAGATTTAGGTGTTAACAACACATCCGTATTTTTAGCTAATTCAAGTATTTGGGTAGAGGGAATTTCTGACCGTAATTACATAAAATCTTTTTTACGAGCTTATTGCAATGACGATAAAAAAAGAAATTATCCAAAAGAAGATATAGATTTTGCTTTTTTTGAGTATGCAGGCGGAAATATAGAACATTACATTTTTGGAGACGAATTAGATGAAATTGACGATGATGAAAAATTTTTAAATGAGATAAATACTTTAGCTCTATCCAATAAAATTTTTCTACTAGCTGATTCTGATATGGCAAAAGAAGGAACTAAAAAATTTGAGAGATTGAAATTGCTTGAAGAAAAATTCTCTGCGAATAATAATTTAGAAGGTTTGATACTACGAAACATCAGAGAATCTGAAAATCTTTTATCGATAGAAGTTTGGAGAAAAATTTTGATTGAATTTTGTAATAAAAAAGAAACAACAGAGGAAACTCAAAATGAGATTGATAATTACTTTTCGACTATATCAGAACTGAACCAGACAGAATATGTTGGTAAGTTTTTGAAAAAAATAAAAGATTCTGGAATCCCCTTAAATGAAGTTGCAAAGAAAATACCTAGAGGCGGTGGAGAAGAATGGCAAACGTTCAAAGACAAGGCTTTTCTCAGTAGAATCATTCTTGAAAAAACATTAAATAAAGAATTAACTTGGAATGACTTCAAAATAGTTCCTGAGGTTGTTGAGTTAACCGAAAAAATATACCAATTCATTTTAAAAAGTGGAAAGAATATGCAAATCCATAACCTAGATTAAGCAAGAAATAAAAGTTGTAAAATCCGAATAAATAATAATTTTTTTTCAATAAAAAAACAAGCTTTTGAAGTATTTCTTCGAAAGCTTGTTTGTTTTTTACCTATATTTTTTTCAATTACTCATTTTTCATTAATTCAACAATTTATCATTAAAGATTAATAATTATTAATAAAGACAATTTTTACACGAAAATAACGCAACAATTTTTCTTTAATTAAAATAATTTTATAAATTTATAATCAATAAGAGAATTTTAATAGCGAATGGAGTTTTTTCTGACATCAGAAGATAATGATGACCGACCAATTTTTATTACCGGAAATTTTAACAAATGGAATCCGAAAGATTCGAAGTTTGAATTGGAAAAATTGAATGAGAATAATTATTACATCAATATTTCCGACGAGTTACTAAATCATGAAATAGAATATAAATTTACAAAAGGTGGCTGGGAGAATGTCGAAATTGATAAATATGACAATATCACACCCAATAGAAAAGCAAAAAGAGAAAAACAAAAAACACAGGATACTGTAGAGAAATGGAGGCTGAATTGGGGACCTTTTAAAAAAGAATTTTTCCCGATTACGGAATTGGTAGATGAAGAATTTTATATTCCTCAGCTAGACAAGACAAGAAAAGTCTGGGCACTTTTGCCTTATGATTATTACAAATCAGACAAAAGTTATCCGGTTTTGTATCTTCAGGATGCACAGAATTTATTTAATGACGGTTCAGAATTTGGGAACTGGGAAATTGATAAAAAACTCGCGCTTCTTGCAGAATATGGAAGGGGCGATTTAATCGTCATTGCAGTAGAACACGGCGAAGATGACCGGATCAAAGAATATGTTTTCGATAACGAGGATGTAACGAAAAATGCGGAAGGTAAAAAATATCTGAGATTCATTGCTGACACTTTGAAACCCTGGATTGACAAGCATTACAGAACGAAAAAAGACAGAGAAAATACAGGAATTGGAGGAAGCTCTTTGGGTGGATTAATTAGCATTTATGGCGGATTTCTTTACCCCGAAGTTTATTCTAAATTATTAATTTTTTCGCCATCGCTTTGGGTAGAACCGGAAAACAATTTTCCGATGATAAGGTTTGATAATCCTTATAAACTGAAGGTTTATCTCTATGGCGGCAAGAAAGAAGGCTCCAGAATGGTTGGGAGAATCCGGTTATTTGAAAAAGCGTTAAAAAAATTGACAACTCAGAAATCCTTTGATTTTGAAGTCAGAACCAACATCAACGATCAGGGAACACATCAGGAATTTTTCTGGTCTCAGGAATTCCCACGAGCTGTAGAATGGCTTTTCATAGACAGTCTGGAAAGTCCTGTGAAAGTCAAAAATGAATTAGAAGATAATTTAAATCAATAGCGTCGGGCTATGTCATCCTGAGCGGAGTCGAAGGAAGCCCGATGAAAAATTAAAACTCTGGTTTGGCTTTAGCCAAAACTTATAAAAATTATGATTAAAATTTACAATAAAAAGGAAACAAAAAAACAAAATATATTCTTGTTCAGCGAAGACGACTGGG
>JAEXJU010000016.1 GCA_023448955.1 Bacteroidota bacterium | reverse complement strand
ATCGATATTGTTATCGGAACGCATCAGCTGGTTGGTAAGGATATAAAATTCAAGGATTTAGGCTTATTGATTATTGATGAGGAACATAAATTCGGCGTTTCCGTCAAGGATAAATTAAAAACGCTTAAAACCAATGTTGATACATTAACTCTAACAGCGACTCCGATTCCACGGACTTTGCAATTCTCATTGATGGCTGCAAGAGATTTATCGGTTATTAAAACGCCACCACCTAACAGGCAACCTGTTGATACCAGTATCATTGGTTTCAGCGAAGAAATTATCCGGGATGCGGTTTCCTACGAATTGCAGCGCGATGGGCAGGTTTATTTCATCAATAACAGAATAGAAAACCTGAAAGATATTGCCGGATTGATCCAAAGACTGGTTCCGGATGCAAGGGTCATTACCGGTCACGGTCAGATGGATGGGAAACAAATGGAAACGAATATCCTCGATTTTATGGAAGGAAAATACGATGTTCTCGTTTCCACAACTATTGTAGAATCCGGTGTGGATGTCCCGAATGCGAATACGATTTTTATCAATGATGCGCAACGTTTCGGAATGGCAGACCTGCACCAGATGCGTGGAAGAGTAGGGCGAAGCAACAGAAAAGCATTCTGTTACCTGATAACGCCGCCATTTGATATGATGACGTCCGATGCGAGGAAGCGTCTCGAGGCGATTGAGCAATTCTCGGATCTCGGAAGCGGTTTCCAGATTGCGATGAAAGACCTGGAAATCCGTGGAGCAGGCGATTTGCTGGGTGCTGAACAAAGTGGTTTCATTAATGAAATGGGATTTGAGACTTACCAGAAGATGATGCAGGAAGCGTTGGAAGAACTGAAAGATGATGAGAATTTTGAAAATCTTTTCGAAAATGAGGAAGACAGGAACAAACTTTTCAGA
Organism: Bacteroidota bacterium; assembly: GCA_023448955.1. Classification (GTDB taxonomy): domain Bacteria; phylum Bacteroidota; class Bacteroidia; order Flavobacteriales; family Weeksellaceae; genus Epilithonimonas. The sequence goes on along the minus strand of JAEXJU010000016.1, from coordinate 4,808 downwards.
TCTACCAAAGAAGTGAATATTGATACAGACCTGGAGTTGATGTTACCTGATGATTATGTGAGTTCTACGGAAGAGCGGCTGTCATTATACCAAAAACTAGCAGATGTTCAGAATGCTAAAGAATTGCAACAATTTGAAAATGAACTCACAGACCGATTCGGAAAATTGCCTGATGAAGCGATTAATCTTCTAAAATCTGTGGAGCTGAAATGGCTGGCTGCGGAAATTGGATTTGATAAATTGGTAGTGAAGAATAAAGTGTTCTTAGGCTATTTCCCAGCGAATCCTCAGGATAAATTTTACCAAAGTGAGAAATTCAAGAAAATGATTGCTTATCTCACACAAAATCCGGCAGAAGCGACGTTAAAAGAAAAGAACAACCAGCTGATGATGAGGAAAGACAATGTAAAAAATGTGGATGAAGTGAATCTGGTTCTGAATAGGATTTTGAGTTAGAATTAATTATATTTGATTACTAAAATTTTAGAAATGAATACTTTAACAATAAGAACAGAAAACCCGAACTTACTTTCTTTGGTAAAAGATTTTCTGAAAAAATATAAAGAAATCGAAATTATAGAAGATGAGATTTCTGAAGATAAGTTGAAAATTTATCTAGAAAATATCAAGGGAAAAGCCAATCAAGATAATACAATTGATTCCAGTGAAATGAAGGAAAAATTCTTCCAAAAACTATGCGAATTAGATACACAAAAGAAGCATAAGAATCTTTAATCGAGATTGCAGAATTTCTGTATTACAGATGGACAGATAAAGAGATTCGAGATTTGTATGCTGAATTGGAAACGGTTCTAGAAAATGTATCTCAGAGTCTGGTTGTTTACGAAAAGTTTTCAGAAAATATATTCCAAGCTTTAATTGGAAATCGAAATGTAAAATTATATTTCACAGTTGATTCTGATGAAATTTTAGTTCTCTTCTTTCTAAACTGTAGACAAAATCCTGACAGACTGGATTTTTTGAAGTGATGAATAATTCTTTATGCGAAAATTCGATTTAGACTTTAAAAAAAGAAAACTCACTCTATTGTTTTTTATAGCAATAGCTTCGTTATGTCACGCCCAAATCCAAAAATACCATTATGATAAAGAAATGATATTTTTCAGTGATGCGGATAATGAAAGCGGAATCTCTGTTAGATTTAATTCAAAAGATAAAACGGTTCCGGTTTACTCTATCGGATTTAATTCCGAAAAAAAATCAATCAGAAACACAATTAATTTTTACTACAATTACAGGAAAAATATCTACAGGATGGATGGTATCCTTTACAATGAAAAATATGCTTCGGCTAATGGTTTCAGGACTTTCAGCGCAGCATCGCCCGTCAGGTATTTTAAGAAAGCATCAGATTCGCTTTACAATTATAAATCCTATAAAAACCTGGAAAAAAGAATTGCAAAGGATAAAGACGGAACCGAAATAGAATTGTTTGTAGCACAGTTGAATGATAATATTGAGTATTCTGAACCAGCGCTTTTCTATTTGTCGGAACATTATGGTATTTCGCCAGGTTTGGGAAAAGGTGAATTGGTAGTTTTTGCGAATTACAAATTCAATTCTGGTTCAAACGCTGGGGATTTTGTAGAGATCAAAGATATCAGCACGGATTTGTATCTTAACAAAAATCAGATCGAAGCACTGATTGATGACAAATATAAGGAATTTATGCAGCAATCTCAGCAAGCCAAAACGCCGGTTTATTGTTCTGTAAGCGCTTTCAGTAAAAATACGGATGATAAAACAACAGAAGAACTAAATGACTTCATAGGGCATATGTGTGATTATTATGATCTTTGGAGCAATGAGGAAAAATTCGAAAACTTCAACACTTATTTTGAAACAGAGCTGGAAAGAAGAATTTACATCTATAAAAAAAACGGCTATCTGAACGATAAACAAATCAAGATTTATTCTGAGGAAATCAGTCGGCTGAAAAATCAGAATCTGAAGGAAAAATTAGACCATAAGTGATTCTAAGAAAAAGATTACCATTAAATTTAAAAAATTAACTTTGCAGACAGAAAATCAAACCATGAAAAAAATATTTTTTTACATATTCGGTCTATTTATTATCACATCTTGTAGTCCTAATCAGGATATCAACGGCGATTTTTTGCTAGGTGTAGATTACAGTTCAGAAGATAGTAGTTCTGGTGGTGGAACTAATGCTACGATTAAAAATATCAAAACAGTAACAACTGTGGATGATGCAGGAGATAAAATAGTGGCAACTTATAATTATACAGGCACCAAACTGACCAGCGTGACATCTAGTGACGATTCTTTTTCTTACCAGCTAACTTACACAGGAGACGATATCACAAAAATTTTGTATAAATCAGTCGATGATATGGGGAAAGATGTTACCAATACTCAGGTCCTTACTTACTCAGCAGGCAAGCTTACAAAATCAGAAGGTGATGTTGTGTTTGCCGGAAGCGTAACTTTTACTTCCTCAACCATCTACAGTTATGATGGTGATAAGATAAAATCAATAATTACCAAAGTAAAAGATAAAGCAACATCATCAGACAGATACACTATACAGACAGATTATAGTTTTTCCGGAGCTAATGTCTCCAACTTTAAATATAGTTTGACATACGCACCGGGACCTATAACTTTGACGCCAATTATCTTAAATATCGCTTTAAGCAATTATGACAGCTACAAGAATCCTTTCGGAACATTGCCGATGGCATTCAAGCTTGTCAGTGCGCAGTTTGACTTAGATAATAATGCTTTATATGGCTTTTCTAAAAACAACTATAAAACGACTAACATCAAAACCAATACGGATAATGTTACCGTAAACTTCAGTTATTCTTATGATACCGATGGTTATCCGATTTTAGGAACCTCTACTGCGGGAACGGTTTCTTACCAATATGTAAAATAAATTTTATTTTAAATGAAATATCTGATTGTCGGCATTGGCAACAAAGGTGAAGAATATGCAGAAACGCGGCATAATATCGGCTTCAAAGTGGCAGAAAAAGTAGCGGAAACTATAGATGCACCTTTCAAATCTTCTAACTTCGGACTTTTGGCAGAAGGCAAATACAAGGGCAGAAAAGTGTTTATCCTTAAACCTGATACCTATGTCAATCTTTCCGGAAATGCTGTTAAATTCTGGATGCAGAAAGAAAATATTCCTTTAGAAAATATTCTGGTGATTACAGATGATCTGGCATTGCCGTTTGGTTCGCTCAGGATGAAAATGAAAGGTTCCGATGCCGGACATAATGGTCTGAAAAGCATACAGTCACAACTCAATACGCAAAATTATCCCAGGCTGAGGTTCGGGATTTCTGCAGACTTTTCGGAAGGCAGACAGGCAGATTATGTTCTCGGAAAATGGAATGAAGAAGAAAAAGAAAAACTTTCCGAAAGAATCGAAAAGTTTTCCCAGGCAGTATTGTCTTTTGTTTTCGCAGGTATCCAGAATACGATGACTAGCTTCAATGGAAAATAAGTAAGCCGGATAAAACACATTACCCGGCTTACTACCCTAATTATATGAAGAAAAAATGTTTTCTATAACCAATTTACAACGCCTGTTTCTACGTCGTAGTTTGCACCTACAATCTTGATTTTACCTTCGTCTTCCAGCTTTTTTAAAGTAGAACTTTGTTTGCGGATATCTTCGATGGCGTGCTTTACATTGTGATGATTCAGTCTTTCCAGAAGGTCTTCGTTAGAAGATGAGCGTTCTTCGTCATCTTTGATAATAGTTTTGATAATCGGATCAAAATGCCCGATAAGATGATTCAGATTATCCATTCCCATTCCTTCGATAGCCGCAGAATCCAGACCGCCTTTCAGTGCGCCACATTTGGAGTGTCCCAGAACTACAACCAGTTTGGAACCTGCTACATTACAGCCAAATTCCATAGAGCCGAGAATATCCTGATTCACAAAATTTCCTGCAATTCTAATGCTGAAAATATCACCTAATCCTTGGTCAAAGATCAGTTCAGCAGATGTCCGGCTGTCGATGCAACTTAGAACAACCGCAAAAGGCCATTGTCCGGCTCTGGTTGCATTCACTTGCTCCAAAAGATCTCTGTTTGCTTTCAGATTATTTACGAATCTCTGGTTTCCTTCTTTCAGAAAGTTGAGGGCTTTTTCTGGTGTTATGGTTGCTTGTGTTTCGGATGTATGTGCTTTCATTTTATTTGTAATTGATTTTTAATGATTAAATTTTATAAGTTTTGATAATTACATCGCTCTTCTGTGGTTTACTACCACGTGAGAGTCTTGATCATTGGCATAATCCCTATAGGATGTTTTGAAGCCAACTAGATCTACTTCAATATCTTCTTCTTTTGCTCTTACGTTTGCGAAATCCTGTATCATTTCCAAAACATCTGTTGTGATATAGGAAGTTGTTCGGGCATCAATAATAACCTTAGATCCGGATTTGATATTTCTTAGGGTTTTTTTGATGGCAGCCTTGTTCAGAAAAGATACTTCTTCCGCTAGTTTTATAGTGATCTCATCAGCATCATCCAAGTTTTCTTTGCTCAGATAGTAAGCTCTTTTCATATTTCCCTGCAAAATATAAATAATTGATATCAATAATCCAATACCTACACCTTTTAGCAGATCGGTTGCAACCACTGCCACGACAGTTGCCAAAAATGGGATAAACTGATATTTTCCGTTTTTCCAGAAATGAATAAAAGTTGCAGGCTTGGCTAGCTTATATCCAACCAATATCAGTACTGCGGCTAATGTAGCCAGTGGAATAAGATTCAGTATGAATGGGATGGATAGTACAC
>JAEXJU010000015.1 GCA_023448955.1 Bacteroidota bacterium | reverse complement strand
TGACAAATTCTTCATCTGGAAAATCAAGAAACTGATTGATTTCGAAACGACAATCAAAGACAATAAATTTAATAAAGACATTCTTCTCGAAGCTAAGAAATTAGGTTTCGCCGATTTGAATATTGCTCATCTTTGGGAAACCACTCAGAAAGAAGTGTTCCAGTTCAGAAAAGATAACGGTATAATGCCGGTTTACAAAATGGTGGACACTTGCGCCGCTGAATTTGAATCAGAAACGCCTTATTTCTACGGCACTTATGAAGAAGAAAACGAAAGCGTCGTTTCCGAAAAAGAAAAAATCATCGTTTTGGGTTCAGGACCAATCAGAATCGGACAAGGAGTTGAGTTTGACTATGCAACGGTACATTCGGTTTGGGCGATTCAGCAGATGGGTTATGAGGCAATTATCATCAATTCCAATCCGGAAACCGTTTCAACAGACTTCTCGATTTCGGATAAATTATACTTCGAACCTTTGGCAGAAGAAGATGTGATGAATATTATTGAACTTGAAAAGCCAAAAGGCGTTGTAGTTCAGTTTGGAGGACAGACAGCTATTAATCTGGCAGATAAATTAGCGGCTCACGGCGTTCAGATTTTGGGAACTTCGCTTGAAGATTTGGATAGAGCCGAGAACAGAGATAAATTCGAGAAGGCGCTTCAGGACTTAGGAATTCCGCAACCATTGGGGAAAACTTCGACTTCAAAAGAAGAAGCGATTGTGATTGCTAACGAAATTGGTTACCCGGTTTTGGTTCGTCCGAGTTATGTTTTGGGAGGCCGTGCTATGGAAATCGTTTATAACGAGAAAGAACTCGCTCATTATATGGAAAATGCGGTGGATGCAAGTCCGGAACATCCGGTTTTGATTGACCGTTATCTGACGGGAAAAGAAGTGGAAGTGGATGCGATTTCTGACGGAGAAACAGTTGTGATTCCGGGCATTATGGAGCACATCGAAAGAGCAGGTGTTCACTCCGGAGACTCGATTGCAGTTTATCCGCCTCAGACTTTGACGGAAACTCAAATCAAAACATTAGAAGATTACACGATAAGATTAGCAAAAGGTTTGAATGTCATCGGATTAATGAATATCCAGTACGTGATTTCCAACGGAGACGTTTTTGTCATCGAAGTGAATCCGCGTTCGTCCAGAACGGTTCCTTTCTTATCGAAAATCACAGATGTTCCAATGGCGAACCTAGCAACAAAAGCCATTCTCGGAAAGGCATTGAAAGATTTAGGCTATCAATCCGGAATGGTTCCGAACAAAGAAGGGGTTTATGTGAAAGTTCCTGTTTTCTCTTTCAGCAAACTGACGAAAGTTGATATCTCTCTCGGACCAGAAATGAAATCGACAGGAGAAGTAATGGGGAAAGATCTGACGCTGGAAAAAGCTTTGTACAAAGGTTTAATCGGCGCAGGAAGAAAAGTTCCGACTTTCGGAGCGATTCTCTTCACAGTGGCGGATGCAGACAAAGAAGAAGCTTCTGAATTAGCAAAACGTTTCAATAACGCAGGTTTCCGAATCTGGGCAACAGAAGGAACGGCGAAATTCTTTGAAGAGAAAGGAATCCAAACGAAAATCGGATACAAAATCGGGGAAGAAGATGTGAACCTGATTGATTTGATTCAGAAAGGAAAGGTTCAATATGTGGTCAATACAATGACGAAAGGCAAACAATCCGAAAGAGACGGTTTCCAAATCCGGAGAATGTCCGTAGAAAACGGCGTTCCTTGTCTGACCTCAATGGACACGGTAGAAGCGATTCTGAAAGTGATTGAAAGTATGACGTTTAAAATGGAGGCGATGTAAATTCAAATAAATGAAAACGCATCTTAATTTTAAGGTGCGTTTTTTTATTACGAGTATTTTTAATTGTATTAATTTTAATGTTTTATAATGGTAATCAATCCCAATGAGCAAATAAAATAATATTTTATTTATACCTTTAATCCAAATAAAAATCTATGAAAAAAGTACATATTTTATCTTTAGGGATTTTCTCTACATTATTGTTTTCGTGTTCTGCTGCTCATGACAGCTCTACTGATAATAATCGAACTATGATCGGCAAAGTGGTTAGAGATTGTTCCGGAACCTATATAAGATTTGCTGGAAATAAAGATTATTTCATTTGTAACTCTGAGATTCTTAAAGATTATGCTGATGGAAATGGCGTTTCAGTGGTTATGGAACCTGTTGAGAAATGTCAAGAAAAACAAGAACTTATTGTATGTATGATGTATCACAAAAATGAAGGAATGGCAAGAATAGAAATTGTAAAATAAAAACTCCTCATCAGTTTTTTTACTTACTTCATTGTGAAATAAGGCTCATTAAAATATTTACTGGGTTTTATGTAGATCATCTGTGTTTGAGCATCAAAAATCCAATTGAATCTCTTTATCATATCAGCTCCGAAATAGCTGGATTTTTGAGTTTTGATATCACCTGCAAAAAATCCTGCGGAAACTTCTTTCATTGTAATATCAGTAATCACAAGCTCTTGCAAAATGCCCTGTTTGGTAATGATGCTTTTTCCGGCGGAGTTTTTCATGACTTTTTCACCGGTTATTTTTAGTTTTTGATTTAGTTTTCTGGAATCGGCAATGTCATTACTGTATAGCAAACCACCGGAATAGCCGGACTGCAAAAGGAAGTTGGTTTCAAAAGAAAAATCTTCCAGTTTGCTCTCACAAGCAAGAAATATTTGTCCCTCTTTGTTAGAAGTGTAAGAAACTTCTTTATATCCTGCAAGATCTGGTAGTTTGTCATAAATTACGAATTGATTATTATCGTAATCGATTTGATAGGATTTTCC
>JAEXJU010000150.1 GCA_023448955.1 Bacteroidota bacterium | reverse complement strand
GTTGATGATGTCGCTTACAGTAATATAAACTGGATTAAGAAAAACTCCACGACACAATATAGTTCAAATTGTTTTTTGTCTTATGATGATATTTCTAAAACAGCAATCCGGGTTTATCCCAATCCTGTAAAAAATATTTTTAAGATTTCAAAAAAGACTAATATTGAGATTGTTAATTCGCTTGGTCAGTTTATCCGATCAGAAATCAACACAGATGTTTTGGATTTGTCCGCATTATCAAAAGGTATTTACTTTATAATTTTAAAGGATAACTCGGGAAAAGAGATTCAGAAAACAAAGATCATTAAAGAATAATCAGATTATAAATTAACTGTTCACAATAAAGTTTTATCTAGATTCAAAATTTGTATATTTGAAACAACATAAAGATTTATGCACAATACTTCCGCCCAATTTGACGACGTTATCAAGGCTTGCAGAGACCTTTTTCAAAAGAAAATGAAAGATTATGGAACCGCCTGGCGCGTTCTGCGTCCAAGTTCTATCACGGACCAAATCTACATCAAAATAAGCCGAATCAGAACGTTACAAATGACGGATGTTAAAATGGTGGATGAAAGTGAGGAAGATGAATTCATTGCGATTGTCAATTATTCAATCATTGGATTGATTCAGTTAGAGAAAGGTTTTTCTGATGAACTTAATGCGAATCCTGAAGAAATCATCAATCTTTATGATTCTTACGCCAGAAAAGCAAAAGAGCTGATGGAGCGCAAGAACCATGATTATGGTGAAGCCTGGCGCGATATGAGAATCTCATCAATCACAGATTTGATTTATCAGAAAGTTTTGAGAACCAAGCAAATAGAAGACAACCAAGGAAAAACTTTGGTTTCGGAAGGTTTGGATGCCAACTATTTTGATATGCTGAATTATGCGGTTTTTTGTCTTATTAAATTAAAAAACTAACATCTTAAATAATTAACTCATTTATAACAAAAAATCTATGCGCTCAATTTTACGGTATATCGTTGCCCTCATTTTCATCGCTTCGGGATTTGTAAAAGCTGTTGATCTGAAAGGGTTTTCTTTTAAGCTGGAAGAATATTTTTCTCCGGTAGTTTTCGATTTGCCTTTTCTGGAGAAGTATGCATTAGCATTTGCAATTATAGTTGTTTTGTTGGAATTAGTGCTTGGTTTTACGCTGCTTTTAAAAATAAAGCTCAAACAAACAATATATGCATTAATCGCTCTTTGCGTATTTTTCGGATTTCTGACTTTTTATTCGGCTTATTACAACGTAGTGACTGACTGCGGCTGCTTTGGCGATGCGCTTAAATTCACACCTTGGCAATCATTCTGGAAAGATATCACACTTTTGGTTTTACTTGTTATACTGGCTTTTCTTTACAGAAAAAGAGAAGAAAGTGAGGTTGTAAGATTTGGCAAAATTCCATTGTTAGGTGTTTTTATTCTTACAATGCTTTTTGTGATGTTTCGTGGAATCGTCCATGAACCAATGATCGATTTCAGAGCTTATGCTATCGGTACTGATCTGGCTGCTGAAAAAGATAAAATCAATAAAAACCCTTCGGAATATAAAAGTTTTTATTCACTCAAAAATTCCAAAACTGGCGAAGTAAAGAAAGTAGATCAGGACGAGTATATCAATAAAGAATATTGGAAAGATACCAGCTGGCAAATTGAAGAAGGCAAAACAACTTCCGAAATTGTTAAAAAAGGATATGAATCCGAAATTTCGAAATTCAAGATAGAAGATGTGAATGGAAACAACATCACAGATGATATCTTAAAGGAGCCAAGAGTGATTCTGGTCTTTACTTACAAACCCAAAGAAGCCGATCCTGAGCTTGTTAAAAAAACAGAAATAAAAGCACTTACGGAAAAAGCAAAAGTTTATGGTGTAAGCACTCAGCCAGATTTTTATAAACAAATCCCCAATTATATGATGGACGAAGTTGCCATCAAAACTATCGCGAGAAGCAATCCGTTTATTCTTGTACTCGAGAAAGGAAAAATAGTTGAAAAAATGGGTGCAAAAGATTATTTAAATAATTAATATTAAATTTGAATCAATAAATTAAACTGATAATAGTATTTTCATCATAAAAACTATTATCAATTGACCTTTACTATATGAGAAAATCCAATAAACCTATCGCAGGTTATCACCTACTAATGATTCTTTCCGCTGCAGACGGAATAATAAAGCCAGAAGAAGGCATCAAAATCCAGGAATATATGGCAGAAGAATTTCCGTTCCGTCTAAATCTGGATGACGAGCTGGAAATCATTGCCCAACTTACATCAGATCAATGGCAGGATCATTTTGAATTCCACGCCAAATGCTTTGAAGAGGATTCTACAGAAAAAGAAAGAAAAGAATTCGTACAGTTTGCAAAATCACTAATAAAAGCAGATAATAAAGTAAGTGACGATGAGCATAAATTTTACATTCTACTAAAAAATCTTTGGAAATTAAATTAAAAATATAATGAGAAAAAACATAGTTGCAGGCAACTGGAAAATGAACAAAACATATGCTGAAGCGCAGGAACTGATGTTTCAGCTTTTAGAATACAAAAAAAATAATACAACCAACTGCGAGGTTTATATTGCACCACCAGCACTGTATCTTACAGCTGCTAAGGAAGTTTTCAAAAACGGAGAAATCGGCGTTTATTCTCAGGATGTATCAGAATACGCCAGCGGCGCATATACAGGCGAACTATCTGTAGATATGCTGGCATCTGTTCACGCAGACGGAAGTCTCGTTTCTCACTCAGAAAGAAGAACTTTCCACGGAGAAACCGACAGCCACGCTAACAGAAAAGTAAAAGCACTTTTAGACAAAGGCCTTACGCCCATCTATTGTAATGGCGAAAAATTGGAAGAAAGAAAAGCAGGAAGACATTTCGAGGTTGTAAAAAATCAGACCGAAACCGCACTTTTCACATTATCTGCAGAAGAAATCAAGAAAGTTGTCATTGCATATGAGCCAGTCTGGGCCATCGGAACAGGCGAGACAGCATCACCGGAACAGGCACAGGAAATCCACGCTTACATCAGAAGTCTGATAGCAGATAAATACGGAAAAGAAGTGGCAGATGAAGTTTCAATTCTTTACGGAGGTAGCGTGAAGCCTGATAATGCAAAGGAAATCTTTTCCCAGCCAGACGTAGATGGAGGTCTAATTGGCGGTGCAGCACTTAAAATTGAAGATTTTTCAAAAATCATAGAAGGTTTTAATCCGTAAGTATTAACCAATCAAGCTGATACTCATTGTGTCAGCTTTTATTTTTTTTAGGAGCTTTATCCCGCTATCCACTATATCTTTTTCTTTTTTAGCAAAAAAAGAAAAAGGATGCCGTTCCTATCGGGGCTATGGATTTAGGTATCGAAAGAAGTCTCAAAGAAAAAAATGTTTATTCATAAATTTTTCTCACAATGAAAATAGAACACTTGGGAATTGCAGTAAAATCATTATCGGATTCCGATAACTTATTTGCAAAACTTCTAGGCAAAGAAAACTACAAACAGGAATCAGTAGAAAGAGAAGGCGTTACAACATCATTTTATGAAATAGGAGAGAGCAAAATCGAGCTATTGGAAGCCACAAACCCAGAAAGTCCCATTGCGAAATTCCTCGATAAAAAAGGCGAAGGTATCCATCATATCGCTTTTGGAGTAGAAAATATCACCCTTGAGATTGAAAGATTAAAAAAAGAAGGCTTTATTTTTATCTCAGAAGAACCGAAAGAAGGTGCTGATAATAAATTAGTTGTCTTTCTTCACCCCAAATCCACCAATGGTGTGCTGGTAGAATTGTGTCAAGAAAAACCTTAAAACATTTGGAAGATAAAGAAATTTTGCTATTTTTGCACTCACAAAATTCAACCAATTTTGAGGTCCTATAGCTCAGTTGGTTAGAGCACCTGACTCATAATCAGGTGGTCCCTGGTTCGAGCCCAGGTGGGACCACTTCTAAGAAAATCGAAATTTTCTTAAAATTTTAAAAACCCTCTATTTTTAGAGGGTTTTTCTTATTTAAGGTATATTTGTAATTATCATTATTAGTCATTTTTAGTCTTGATTGATGATAGAAATGTTCCCCGTATTTCTTTGTTCGAAAAAAATATATTTAAATTCATCTTGTTTAGAGCAGTCTAAGGAACTTAAAATAACATTAATTATAAATTTGCTTGCTTAGACTATTCTTGAAAATGATATTAGTCAATATTCCAAAATTAAAGCGCAAGATAAAAGATATACAAAGTTTAAAAAATAGTCTGTTATTTTATTCACCTAGAAATTGATTATTAATTTTTATAAGTTAGAAAAACAGAACATTAAATGTTGATTCTAAAATTGAAGTTTAGATACCAATCTTTACAAAAATAACCCTCGTAATTCCTTCAATCTCCACATCTTTTAAATACTTTATAATTAGTTTTATTATAATTAAAGTTTATTATTTGACGGTGTTTTTTATTCTCGACCTTATCGTGTTCATTGATTAAGTAATTGATTTTCAATTAATTTAAAATAAAGGGTACTCGTTGGGTCTATCGTTTTTTTTGTTTTTTATTATTTATTTTTTCCTTTGCAGCCTGATAATCTACTATCAATTAAAACAAGGTGAAAATACAAACAACAGAAAAAATCCTCACAAACTTTCCAATAAATCTTGGGAAGGTTTTCGCCATATTTTTGTTTCTCACCTATCATTGTTTTTTTGCCCAGATCTATTTATCCGATGATACAATAATGTATGTTGGAGAAAATACAAACATTGGTATTGTAAGCGATACAATTCAAAATAACAATGGTAAAGTATCTATTTACGTCAGGAATTCAAATTCTATAATTGCAGCTAACAGCGATGAGTTTGATATTATCGAAACTGAGCCAGAAAATTCTAAAGAAAATGATCAGAGAATAGCAAATCAAAAAAATACCTCTGAAATAGATGATTTAAAAAAGGATATTACGATTTCTTCTGAAGCCGATGAAGATATTAAATTACGTTTTTCTTTTCAGATTCCTCATCAGTCTATAGAAATGATGGGAAATAGTTACAAAAACATTTCTGCTTCTGTTTCTATTCTTAAAATTAAGTTTGCAACAATAAAGTTATCAAAGAAATTTGGTTTGGTTGTGAGTAATGATATTAAACATCAAATCATTGTAAAATCAGATTTAATACTTCAAAATATTTTCCTCAAATCTTACTCTGTAAGACCACCACCTAGAATAGTTCTTTTTTCTTAAAATACACCTACTACACACACACTTCATTTCCTTTTCACACAAAGGAACAGGATAATTCATCCTTAAAAACAAGAAATTATTTCATTATCAAAAAATCATTTTATGATTAAAAAAACTATTTATTTAATTGGCAGATCAACCAAAATGATGTCTGATGTGTTTTGTTCTGACCGTGTTTCGGAACGACTAAAAAAATCCGAATCTTCTGCCATAAGTTACTGTACTAGCAGTTGTTATTTTTTAATATTACTACTACTTGGCATTGTTAGTAATATGAAAGCGGCTACTTTTGATGTAAACAATACAGGAGATGGCGCAGGTTCTGCAACTGTGAGAACCCTACGTTACTGCATAACCCAAGCTAATGCAAGTGCTGGTCCACACACGATTACTTTTAATGGGTTGGGTACAGGAACTCACACCATAACCCTAACTTCAGCACTACCCACTATTGTAAGGCAAGTGAGTATCCAAGGTTACACAGCAGCTTCTGCAGTTCAGGGACCATTGGGGCCATCCAGCACACGAAGTATCAGAATTCAAATAAATGCGAATGATATTAATGATCACATTTTCACATTTGCTGCCGGGTCAGACGGTTCTTCTGTTAGCGGATTGGCAATATACAATACCCAAAGAAGATGTATTTATATACCTGACAATATTAATGGGCTGCATATTTGGGGCAATTATTTTGGCTTGTTGGCAAATGGTACAGTGAGTGCCACGCCAGCCAATACAAGGTTAGAGGATACGGCTATATTTGTTGGTAATGAAACAGCAGCAAGAACTGTAAACAACCTAATCATTGCAACTAATGGTGATGGTGGAAATAATGGAGGTACTAGTGATGCCAATGAAGGAAATGTTATTGCTAACACTTATTTCAATACAAGTACGGCAAGAACGGTTAACGGAATATTTTTTTATGGAAGCGGTGGTGATTTGACATTGACTAACAGTAAAGTTTCTGGGAATTATTTTGGGTTATTGCCGGATGGAGTTACCGTTGCTGCTATCGGTCAAAATGTACCTGCAGCTCAAGGGCATCCAATTTCTTTTATCAAAACGGTAGGTACTAATGTAATCATTGGAACTGATGCTAACGGTGTTTCAGACTTGTTGGAAAGAAATATTGTTTCTGGAGGCACCAATTATGGAATCCAAATTGAAAGTGGTAGTGGTATAAGCATTGCAGGAAATTATTTGGGGACAGATTACACAGGAACCATAGCTAGACCCAACTCCACTCGTGACGGTGGATATCCTGCAATTAACATGCAGGCTCGTGGAACTAATTTCGCACCAAACAACATTGTAGTAGGCTTTGACGACAGAATTCATACCGCTGTAGATGCACCATTCGTAAGAAATGTAATTTCCGGAAATGCGGGAAGAGGTGTTATAGCAGCTTCTTTACCGGGATCTTCTGCAAGAACAAACAATATAGTAATTGCAGGAAATTATATTGGTGTTGAGGCTAATGGAAATACATCATTACCAAATGGAACATTTGGTCCAACAATAACTTTCAGCACAGGAGCAGGGATCACATTAGGAAGCACAATCAACTGTAGAGTTGGAACAGATAGTGATGGGGTAGAAGATGCTTCTGAACGCAATGTAATTGCAGGAAACTCTTTTGGCGCTGGCGTTTACATCAACTCAAATAATTTTAGGAGCGAAAGTAATGTGGTTGCAGGAAATAATATTGGAGTAGGTGCTAATGGCACTACAGCGTTGGGCAACGGAAATGCAGGCGTATATTTACTTGCCAGTGGAAATGGCACAATAAATAACAGGGTAGGTTCTAATGATGATGGAACACGTGATGATATAGAAGGGAATATTATCGCCAATAATGGCTTTAGATCTAGCGCTACTATAAAAGGTGGGATTATGTTCGCTTCAAACAATAATATCGCTGCTAACCCATCAAATAATAACAGATTTTCCAGAAACGTATATTATAATAACGCGGGATTACCTATTGATTTGGTTAACTGGAATGGAACAGCCAATGATTTTGGTGTTACACCCAATGATGGTACAACTACAGCCAATCAACCCAATTTATTATTAGATTATCCGGTAATTACTGGCTATAGTATTACTTCAGCAAACACATTAAGTGTTTCTGGCTATGTAAGCATCTGTAGTGGGAATGAATCCACAGCAGGAACAACTATTGCAGGGGATAAAACTATTCATTTTTATAAAGTTGCAGACGATGGCGACCAAAACGGTGGGGTTACAGGTGGTGCTTGTACCAGAGTAACCAGTCACGGCGAAGGAAGGCAATATTTAGGAAGCATCACAGGAGTTGTAAACGCTTTTACAAACCAACCTATAACATTCGTTTCTGGTGCTACATTCTCTTCAGGAGATAAATTGGTAGCCATTGCGATAGATGCTACCGGAAATACTTCTGAATTTGGTGCTACAGCAATCATTGCAGATTTAGCAGTTTCCAAAAGCGTCAATAATTCGACAGCAGTAGTTGGTAGTAATGTTACATTTACCATCACAGCAAGTAACATTGGTCCTGATCCTGCAAGTAGTGTCGTTGTAAATGATGCTCTACCATCAGGTTTTACACTAGTGAGTGCTACGCCATCATCAGGAACATCCTGGTCGGCACCAAACTGGACTATTGGTAATCTGGCTGTTGGTGGAACGGCTACATTAACTATTGTTGCAACAGTGAAAAACGGAGGTTACTATGCCAATACGGCAACCATCTCTGGTGCATCTACCCAAATGGATCCGGTTTTATCCAATAACTCATCAACTGCTACAGTCAATGTAGACTCTGACGCTGACGGCATTGCTGATATTGACGACGTTGATGACGATAATGACGGAATACTGGATACTGAAGAGTGTAAAACCAACACATTAGCAAGTATGGCTTCTGCTTTCGGAGCTGGAACGCTACTAGATATTAAACCATCAGATTTTGGACTTGCTCTTAATGCCAAAAATCAAAACGTTTCTAGAGATTTGAGTGCCAAATTTGGTTACCCTGCAAATTCTGGAGCCGTAATTGTTAGCCTCACTAATGCCTCTGTTCATCCTACAGTGGATGTTTGGTGGACAAAGGTTACAGAACAACCTTCCAGATGGGTTGTAACAGGGACAATGAGTGCTTATGTACTAATGGCACAAGATAATGCGAACTTCTATGCCAATGATAGTAAGACAATTCATATTTATGATGCAGCAACTGTTGTTCCTGTTAATATAGGGCCATTCAACAATCAAACTGCTGTTGCAGGTCAATGGTCTATTACAGAGACTTCCACAGAAAAAACGCTTAATAACCTAGATACAAATTCGACTAATCCAGAAAGTGCTTTAGGATGGCGTTACGCAAACCTGAATTTCGGACCGAAAGCATTTGGCTTTTCCACTACCGTTGCCTCTGCAGATCCGACCTACGAGGTAAGAATGGTATTGGAGTGTGATTCGGATCTGGATGGTATTCCGGATCGTCTGGATCTGGATTCTGATGCAGACGGCTGTTCGGATGCTGTAGAAGGAGGAGCAACAATTTCTACTACACAATTGGTGACGGCTGCCGGAAGTGTTTCTGGAGGCAGTACAGCTGTTAATCAGAATCTTTGTGCATCCAATGCTTGTGTAAGTACTTCAGGAATCAATATCGGTCTGCCACAGTTTTCTACATTACCAACAGGATACAGCAATACAACAGGTCAATCCGTTGGCGATTCTCAAAATGCTTTAGTAAACGGCTGCGTTTGCTACGAGTCTCCTACAGATCTTACAGCGGTAGTCCCTGTAAAACACGGTATTACATTATTGGGTAGAGCAGGATCGGACAACGGAAACTGGCCAATGATAAGAAATTCGGCTTACACGGCACTGGAAAGTAAAACAAAGGGATTTGTAGTTACCAGAAATGCTAGCCCGGAAACTACAATTGCAGTTCCGGTAGTCGGTATGATGGTTTTTGATATAGACGAAAACTCAGGAAAAGGATGTCTGAAAATTTATATTGGTTCGGGTGCAGGTGAAGGCTGGAAATGTTTTACAAAACAGGGATGCCAAGAGCCAGCAAACGCTCCTCCAGCTACAAAATAATAGCTGAACAAATAATTTTAGTATTATGCAATTTAGATTGTTTACTATTAGAATCATTTTTAGGTTATAACATAACATATAATTTTAATTACAATGAAAAATAATATAATAATACCACTAATATGTGTAATGAGTTTTTGGAATGCTCAGGTCAGAATAGGTGAGAAATCAATAACTGCAAACCCTGAGCTTACGAATACAACATCGGTATTGCTGGAATTTGGAGATACTTCGGATAAAGGCATTATTCTTCCCTATGTAGAAACAGTACCCACAGGAGCAAACGATGCCAAAGGCGGAACATTGATCTTTGATATATCCGCTAACAGTGAGTATAAAGTAAAAGTGAAGAATGAAAATGCCAACTGGACAGATCTTAGTGTAGAGTCAGGATACAGCTCAACATTAGCAACTGCAATTAAAAATCCGCAAGCATCACCTTTGGTAGATTCTTCCACAGGAAAAGCTCTTATCGGCGCCGCAAGCAGTACCACGGAAGGTGTATTGGTATTAGAGTCAGCAGATAAAGCGATGGTGTTACCAATAGTCACTAGTTTTTCAGATATCAAAAATCCATCACCGGGAATGATGGCCTTTTTAAAGCATCCCAACGATTCTACAAAACACAGATTATTGATTTTTAACGGTCAGAAGTGGGCTTTTTGGAAGCCTTAGACTCTAGCCGGGATAAATCACTTGCAGGCACCAGTTTTGGTGCCTGCTTTTAATGTTTTAAGATGAAAAAAAATTAAAAGATAAACCTCTCTGAAACTATAACCACAAAAACACTAATGATCAAAACTACAACTATTAATTTTTTTAATAGACTATATCTGACGGTTCTAATAATGACAGGATTAGTCTGCTTTTCTCAGCAAAAAGAAAAAGAGATCAAAGGAATAGACTCTCTAATTCATGTTACCGAAGTTGCATTTATAAATTACGAAACACTTCCCATCATTCCAAATTCCAGAAAGATCATAAAAGAATCTTCGAAGATTGGTTACGAAGGGGGATTAGTTTATGGTAATTTTTATATCGGAGCTATATTAGGAGAAATAGGAAAGATGAAAGAAGGGATTAACTACATCCGGAAATCCCAGTCCTATAAGTCTTATCTGGAAAAGGATCTGGTTCAGAGTTCCAGAAATTATGGACAGTTAGGTGATATCTATCTGAAAATGGAACTTTTTTCTTTATGTAAACAAAACTTTAGAAAAGCAATAGATGAACTTAGGAAAACAAATAATAAAACTGATGTCATAAGACGAACGGAAAGTGCTACCTATATATCTTTCGGATTATTATATACTGAGTTGAAAAAATACGATTCGGCATTTTATTACATCAATAAAGCCAGAATTTTACATAAGAAAATAAGCTCAGAAGATGCGGCTGTTGAAAAAAATATAATCAATGTAGATCTTGGTGAGTATCATATAAACACTAATAATCTTGATTCTGCAAAATTCTACCTTAATAAAGCCATTGCAGAGGATAAACAGGAGATTCCGATTAAGATCTTTGCTAATGAAGCACTTGGTGATACCAGCAGATTAGAAAAAGATTATAACAAGGCTGCATCAAATTATCTTCAGGCTATAAAATTTATTGAAAAATACAGTTTTTCTATGGAAACTTATGCCGTATATCGTAAGCTTAGTGAGGTTTATGCCATATTGAATGATGGTAAAGCGGCTGAGCTATATTTGAAAAAGTACAGAGAGCAGGAAAATAAGGTTACTGAAATTAAAAAAATTGAAAGAGATAAAGTTCTCAGTGATTTGCTGAAAATGGAAAATGAAAGTATGCAGGAAGAGAACGACAAAAAGCTTAGAAACAATATCATTTTTGGTGTTTTATTTACAATTATTACATCATTAGTCATTTACTACTATTCAAAAAAGAAACATTATAAAACTATCGAAGAAAAAGAGCAGATTGTACAACAAAAAGAAAATGAGAACAAAGAACTTAAACTAAAGCTTAACGAAGCCTTTACTGAGGTTTACGAAATGGCTAAAACCAATAATCCGGCTTTTTGGACTCGATTTGATGAAGTCTATCCGCATTTTAAAACCAATCTTTCAGCGGCTTCTTCGGAAGAACTTAAATTATCCGATCTTACATTTTGTGCTTACATCTATCTCGGATTTTCCACTAAAGAAATCTCGGAACATACATTCCGTGCAACCAAAACGGTTGAAAATTATCGATATATTGTTCGAAAGAAGCTTGCACTCAGCCAGGATCAGGATCTTACATTAACCTTAAAACGAATTGTTGATGGAAACTAGTTGTATATCGTTTTTTTTACAATTAACTGATAAACAAATATTTAAACTGTATACATTTTCATAAGGGGGTTTTTAGAGGGGATGCTTTTTTTGCGAATACTTACTCTTGTTCTACATTTGATTAGAATTAATGAGCCTGAAGGGGTTTCTTATTCTCAAAAACACAAATGATCATAAAACACAAATGCAAAAGGAAAAGCACCAGCATCTTTTTTCTCAAAAGGTGTGCTTTTCTTTTTTCTTTTTTAATCATTTCATTCTGTAACGGACAGATTTTTATTGGAGACGGTGCTGTCATTTATGACAAAGATAAAGTACTAACTCTAACCTCTGATAATGCTCTTGATTCCCAGTCAAGCAAAACTACACCATATAAAAATCAATTTACAGCCAAAATCCAGAAATCTTACAATAATGTTAATAAAAAGCAACGTAAGATTCTTGTTACCAAAAAAGAGATCGCTCACGACAATATTGAAAAACAGCACCATGTTATCAGTCAAAAACCTGTAAAAAGATATATTTTACCTTCGGGAAATAACAGTGATTCTCTAATATCGCTTGGACAGAGAAACGCGCAGCTGGCTTTATTAAACACTAATCACAATCATCTTGCAGTACAAATTCTTTATTATACTATTGCCAACAGCCATTCTGTATTTGTAAAGCAAAGCTACAGTTTACTTGAACTTAGCTATAAAAATAGTGTTAAATACATCTATTCCGTAAGACCTCCGCCGTTTCTTGTATTTAATTTTTGGAGCTAGTGATGAAGATCACTAGATCGTATTTATCGAATGCTTTCTTAAAGCATTGACTCACAATTAAAAAATTAATACACACACGATGAAAAACAAAATCATGGTGTTCGTTCTATCTTGTTTTGCAGGATGGAGCGGACTAAGTGCTCAGCTTCCTACGCTTGAGTTTAAAGATGGCGCAGGAAATCCCACCGGAAACGGCCCCACGCAGAATACAACAATAAAATTTCAGCTCAACACCAATAATCCGTCAGGTAATACCTTTACCACAACGCCTAATATTACAGCAAATATTGCGGTAAGCAACCAGCAGCAGCCGAATGTTGCGGGTAGCTACCCATCAGTTCATTTAGGGTCATTTATAAATGAAAGTGACACAGCTCCTTTGCCGGATCTTATCTTCCCTAAGATGAATTCAATTGTTTCATCAGCTAATACAAACTACACTGTCGCAAATGGTGCAACTACCGGGACAGGAATAGATGTTGCTGTAAACAATGGTGTAACTCTTCTGGCTTATCCTTATCAGCTGTATGCAAACAATCAGTTCTTCTACAGCAGGCATTATATGGCAGATGTTACAATCACTTTTAGTCATCCGGTAAAAGATCCTGTGCTTCATTTTGCCGGGATGGGTGCACACAAGGAAAATTTCACCTGGTTTTATACATCGGAATATGATGTAGATTTTGCAGCTTCGCCCAACGTGACTTCTATAGCCAGATTATCCGGCTCTTCCGGATTTAATGTGTCTGCATCTCAGATCACAAAACCCGCCTCATTTACCAATATCGATACGGGAGGCAGCGTTGCTTTTATAGGAAACAATATCACAACCATTAAGCTGAAAATGTATCTCAGAGGTAGCCAGGCAGGAAGCAACAGTGTGTCTAACTGGTATGATACCCGCGGAAAATTCTTTATGGCAGAGGGTGTAAATCTGAGTGTCTCTATGAAAACTCAGATAGATGCTGTAGATGATGCACAAACTATCAGTACAGGTTCCACAGGTACAGTATCCATTTTAAACAATGATACACTGAATGGCAACACTGCAACAACATCAACCGTGACACTTTCGCAAGTATCTACAAGTAATTCCGGAGTAAACATCAACACCTCTACAGGATTGGTAACTGTTGCAGCCGGAACACCAGCCGGAACTTACACCATTAACTATCAAATCTGTGACAGCATAAGTCCGGGTATTTGTGATACAGCAACAGTGACTGTTATCGTGCCTTCGCCATCTTTTTGTTCTCAACCATCTGCTTACAGATATACCTCTAATTCAAACGGAAACTGGGGCAGCACCTGGACAGTCAATACCTCAGCTCCGGACAATACCTATCTTATAAGACACCGTATAACAT
>JAEXJU010000098.1 GCA_023448955.1 Bacteroidota bacterium | reverse complement strand
ATGTTATCAGCGTAACAAAAGACGGCGATGTTTTTAACAGGCTGATTACATTGAAATAGTTTCTCTAAACTAAGGTTATATATTATTTTCTTAAAAGCTTCATATTGTTATGAAGCTTTTTTATTGAAATACATAAGCTTAATTTCTTATAAGATCAATGAAAATGTTTTGGAAATGCTTCTTTCGGTGATTGTTTCAGGATGTTCAGCTTGAACCAGGATTTCAGAAATCCGTAGCCATAAGAGAACATCTGAACATAAGTAGAAATCACTGCCATTGATGCAATGCTCACATTTTTAGTCACCAATAAAGCGTGGATAAAAACCAAAAACGTATAAAGTCCGTACAATGCGAGAATGAGTCCGTTTTCCCAGACAAAAAAATGAATGATCCCAACCAAATAACCTATGAGGAAAAGGCTTGGAAACCAAAAAGTAGGTTTGACATATTTTGGGTGACGCTGATTGAGGATTGGTCTTGCACAACCGAACTGATAAACCTGTTTTGAGAATTTTCCAAAGTCTGTTCTGCGTTTGTGATAAACACCAATATTATCATAAAATTTAGTAGAGTAGCCATTTTCCCAAAGTGTCATAGACAGATCAGGATCTTCTCCGATCCGCATTTCTGAAAAACCACCAAGTTCCAGAAAAACAGCTTTATTAACGCCCATATTGAAACTTCTGGGTTGAAATCTGGTAACCGCTTTTTTATTGCCGCGGATTCCGCCGGTTGTGAAAACCGAGGTCATAGAGTAGGAAATGGCTTTCTGCATCAGGTTAAAACCTTTGTGCGCCTTGTCTGCGCCGCCAAAAGCATCAGCAGGATTTTCGGTCAGATTTTTTTTGATATTTTCAATATAATCTTTTTCTACAATCACATCAGAATCTACAAAAACCAGCCAGTTATTTTTTGCACGTTTTGCGCCATAATTCCGGCTCAGTCCTGGCCCGGAATTATCTTTCCTGAAAAACTGAATATCTAATTGTTCCTGAAATAATTCCACTGTTGGGAGCAGCGCAATTTTAGAACCATCATCCACAATGATAACTTCAAAATTTTTATCCGTCTGATGCGATAATGAATTAAGAAGCTCGAAGAGTTCGTCTTTCCTGTTGAAGATGGCGATGATGATGGAGATTGTTGGATTCAAATTGAGACTTTAATTATGCAAATATACTTAGAAGTTTAATACATATTATTATGTAAATTTGCTGAAAACTTATAACAATGAATGAATTGTGCACAGAATTTGAACAAAATATTTCTAAATATTCCGATTTTAAGATCAAAGCAGAATCTTTAGTACGTGAAATCTTAATTCAAAATGATTTATCCTATCACAAGATAGAATCAAGAGTTAAAGATCCCAAAACACTACACGAAAAAATACAACGAAAGAGTGATAAATATTCTAAGTTAAATGAGATAACTGATTTAGTTGGAATCCGTATTATAACATTCTATGAAGATGAAGTTGATAAAATAGCTGATATAATTGAGAAAGAATTTATAAAAGACACTGATAATTCCATTGATAAAAGAGTTTTAGAAAACGATAAATTTGGATACCGTTCCCTTCATTATGTAGTTTCTTTGAGTCAAGAAAGAAAAAAATTAACAGAATATTCTAGATTTTTTGATTTAAAAATTGAAATTCAAATTCGCTCAATTTTGCAGCATGCTTGGGCAGAAATTGAGCACGATATAGGGTATAAAGGAGAGTTTGAAATTCCAAAAGAATTTAAAAGAGACTTCTACAGAGTTGCTGCTTTGTTAGAAACATCAGACCTAGAATTCCTAAGAATAAGAGATGGTTTAAAAAAATATGAAAATGAAATTAAAGAAAAAATAAGCACTTCACCTAAAGAAATAGAATTAAACAAAGCGTCTTTAGAATCTTTTTTAATTAATTCTAAAACTGTTGCAGAAATTGATATAGCTATATGTGATATATTAGGTTCTATATATGAGCCCAAAAATAATCTAATGCATTTATTATTAATTGAAAAATTAAATTTCTTAGATATAAAAACTATTAGTGAGTTGGAATATTCACTAAAAACTTATAAAGACAAAATTGTAAGTTTTGCTAAAGAATGGGTAGGTCATTCAGGTGGTTATTTTAATAAAGGTATTTCTGTATTTTATTTATGTTATGTATTGGTTTGTGAAAAAAACAATTTAGAATATGCAACTATGTATTTTCAAAAGGTTATTACTACAAATATTAATATCAAAAAAGATAAAAAACAAGCTATTGAAGACGCTAAAAGACTTTTAGATTCTTTTAATGCACTTTTCAATTATTAATAGCATATACATTTTTATAATTAATCCTTCATCTTGTGAATTTTCTTTGTCCCGTCATACATCTCATATTGCAAAAATCTTGTCTCCAATTTTCCATTGAATAACTTGATTTTTCTAGAAGGTCTGAGTCCTATTT
The DNA here is from genome assembly GCA_023448955.1 of Bacteroidota bacterium. GTDB lineage: Bacteria > Bacteroidota > Bacteroidia > Flavobacteriales > Weeksellaceae > Epilithonimonas. Next base: position 3,877 of record JAEXJU010000098.1, on the reverse strand, counting down.
TCTTTGGCGCATCCAAATCGGCAGAAATCAGCCAAGCCAAAGTATTGGGATAATGTTGTTTGAATGTATCACCGATTTTTTTGTAAAAATCATCATCGTTAATAGAGATTCTCTCGTCATACGGCGGATTGAACACCATCAACAAAGGGAACATATCTTTTTCGGACTCAAAGAAATTTTGTTTTCTTACCTCGATGACATCTTCCATTTCTGCGGCTTCAATATTGGTTCTGGCAGCATTCAATGCTCTGGCATCCATATCATAACCTACAATTTTTCCAGTAAATTCTTTCACTCTGTTGATTCTGAATTCCTTTATTTTCTGAAATAAATCTTCGTCATAGTTTTTCCAGTTCTGGAATGCAAATTCTTTCCTGAAAATCTGCGCCGGAAGATCCATTGCGATCATTGCCGCTTCAATCAGTAATGTTCCTGAACCACACATTGGATCCAAAAAGTTGCCTTTTCCGTCCCAGCCTGCGAGTTGTAACATTCCGCTGGCTAAAACTTCGTTTATTGGCGCCACAGTCTGTTCTTTTCTGTAACCGCGTTTGAAAAGCGGATCGCCGGAACTGTCCATAGAAATGGTTACCAATTCTCGGTCTATGTGAAGGTGGAATTTGATGTCAGGATTATCTTTATTAACACTTGGTCTGATATTATATTTTTCCTGAAAATAATCTACAATCGCATCTTTCATTTTCAGGGTCATAAACTGAGAATGGCTGAACCGCTCTGAGTTTACCGTCGCATCAATAGCAAAAGACTGATGCTTTTCCATAAATGTGTCCCATTCGAATTTGAATAACTTATCGTAAAATTTACTCTCATTAAAAGCCTTGAATTCTAGTATAGGAACAATGATTTTCAGTGCCGTTCTGCAAGAATAATTAAGCTTATAAAGAAACCCAAGATCGCCCTCGCAGGTTACTGCACGGTTTTTGGCTTCCACTTTCTGTCCTCCTAATTTTTTAACTTCTTCCGCCAAAACGCCTTCCAGCCCGAAGAATGTTTTGATCTGTATCCGCAGATTGTCTGTATTCATTTGGCAAAAATAAGGAATTTAGTTGTTGATTGTCGGTTTATGGTTGATAGAAATCGATACAACTTATAAAAACCATTAACTAACAACTATAAACAATCAACCAAAAACACTATTTTTGCAGGATGCAATGGTTCGAAGAATGGTTTGATACACCATATTATCATATTCTGTACAGCAACAGAGATTACAAGGAAGCAGAAAATTTCCTTGATTTACTGACTGGTTTTCTTAAGCTTGAAAACAATGCCCACATTATAGATCTTGCTTGTGGAAAAGGCAGACATTCTGTATATCTCAATAAACTGGGTTATAAAGTTCTTGGTCTGGATTTGTCGGAACAAAGCATCAATTATGATAAACAATTTGAAAACGAAACTTTAGAATTCCGGGTTCATGATATGCGAAACAGGATTAAAAGCGAGCCCGTAGATGCTGTTTTCAACCTGTTTACAAGTTTTGGTTACTTCGAGACAGAAGAAGAGGACAAAAGTGTTTTTCGATCTGTTTCCGAAGTTCTGAAAACCGATGGTTTTTTTGTGCTTGATTTTCTCAACGCCGAATATGTAAGAAGTGTCATTACTCCATCAGCCAGCGTTGAAAAAGAAAATATTATTTTCAATATTAAAAAGCATATTGAAGGTGAATATATTCTAAAAGAAATTGATTTTGAAGATCAGGGAAAGCAATTTCACTTTTTTGAACGTGTGAAGCTCACTTCTGCCGAAAAAATCCTCAAGTTTGCTGATGAATTTGGATTTGAATTAATCAAAAGATGGGGCGATTATCAGTTGAATGATTTTGATGAATTGAATTCGCAAAGATGTATTAATCTTTTCAGAAAGAAATCGGCTTAACAATTATTTTGATAATGATAATAATCCTTCTTATTTTAAGCGTTCTGATTGGTGTTTTTCTCGGAAAATATTTCGGAAGTAAGCAGCAGTTTGCCAAGAACCTATTGATACTAAGTGCCGGTTTTCTTATAACCATCTGTCTGAATGAGGTTTTCCCGGAAGTTTATCATTCTGAAGATCATAATATCGGGATTTTTGTGATTATAGGCGTACTTATTCAGATGCTTTTGGAAAATCTTACAAAAGGCTTTGAACACGGCCATTTGCACCATCATTCCGATGATCATTCTATTATTCCGTTTGCGTTAATTGTTGGGCTTTTTGTACATGCTTTTATAGAAGGAATTCCTTTGTCTCACGAAAAGGAAATAATATCACCTTATTTATTGGGAATCTTATTTCATAATATTCCGATTTCTTTCGTCCTGGGAAGCTTTCTGACACACAGTAAAAATTTTTCTACCAAATTCTGGCTCATTGTTTTGGTATTTGCATTGGCCTCACCTTTAGGAATGCTTCTAGGTAAATATTTCAATGAAAATCTTAAAGTTTATTTTCTTGCAATTGTCGGCGGAATTTTCCTTCATATTTCTTCAGTCATTATTTTTGAGAGCAATAAAAATCATAAGATGGACTGGCAAAAAATCATTCTGGTTATATGTGGTGTGGCATTAGCTTTAGGCGGGCATCTTTTTCATCACCACTGATAAACCACATACGTCACAAAATAAAATACTAAACAGGATTTTTTATGGTTAATAAAAAATAATAATTGTTTTTTACTTCAATAGGAAAATCATAATTTTACCTAAATCATTTTTATGGGATTTTTAGATCAAATATTCGGAAAAAAAGAAGAGCAGGATCACAGTAAATCGCTGTGGAAGAAAATAGAATCTCAGAAAGATCTGGATGCAGCAATAGAAAAATCTTCGCAGGGAAAAGTTCTGATTTTCAAACACTCTACGAGATGTTTTATCAGCAAAACCGTACTTCGTTCTTTCGAAAAACAAATGCAGGAGTCGGATAAAAATTTTGGTTATTATTTTCTGGATCTTTTGGCGTACAGAGCTATATCGAATGAGATAGAATCACGCTTTGACATTGTTCATCAAAGTCCGCAGCTTATTGTTTTAGAAAAAGGAAAAGCGATTTATAATGCTTCTCATCAAAACATTGATCTGGATAAAATATAATACATCTTCCAAAACTTAACAAAAATTACAAATGGAATATAATAACTTTCGGAATCATCTTTCCAGAATACTAGGTGTGCCGATAGAAAGCCTGGAAATGTGCTCTTCATTTTATGAAATAAAGCACGCTAAAAAGAATGAAGTTATTCTGAGAGAAGGCGAGATCTCTGACTGTACTTTTTTTGTAGAAAAAGGTCTTTTGCGAATGTATTCCATTGATAAAGCTGGAAAAGAACATGTGATCCAGTTTGCTCCGGAAAACTGGATTATCTCTGATACCACCAGCCAGCTACTGAATGAAAAATCCAGGTTTTACATAGAAGCAATTGAGGAAAGCATCATTGTGGTAACAAGAGAAGGTTTTTTTGAAAACCTTTCTAAAATTTATCCCGATGTAGCTGAAAAAAATCAAAGGCTGATGTTCAATCATATTAAAAATCTGCAAAACCGTGTAAATGCTTTAATCAGCACTACAGCTGAAGAACGCTATCTGGATTTTCTAAAAAAATATCCAAATCTTATGCTGAGAGCACCGCAATGGATGGTAGCATCTTACCTGGGAATTACGCCGGAAAGTCTGAGCAGAGTGAGAAAAGAATTGGCCAAGAAAAAATTTGAAATTTAAGAGCCTGTTTAAATTTTATTTAAAAAAAAATTTATTGCTTACTCTCAATTTTCTAAATCAAAATAAACTTTGTTTGTTTTCTACTTTAACATTAAGGATTTCAGTGATTTAAGTCATTTATATTTAAGAATTCAATCAATTGATTTTCATTAAGATA
>JAEXJU010000008.1 GCA_023448955.1 Bacteroidota bacterium | reverse complement strand
CGGAATATGGATTCCTATTCTACCCATAAAACTTGTAAAATAATCGGACCAGGAAAAAGCGACATAGATGTTCCCGAAGGAATATTCCATAATGAGTGCCCAGCCGATAACCCACGCTATAAGTTCTCCAAAACTGGCGTATGCATAAGTGTACGCGCTTCCCGCAGTAGGTATTCTGCTTGCAAATTCTGCGTAGCAAAGTGCAGTAAAAGCGCAGGCGAATCCACATATCAGGTATAAAATAATCACGCCAGGACCACCTCTGAAGATTGCCTCGCCTAAACTGCTAAAACTTCCAGCGCCTATTATTGCGGCAATCCCAAAAAATACAATGTCCCACGTTCCAAGAACTCTGTTTAACTGTCCGTGATCTGTGTTTTCTGCGTAGTGTTTTCTCCTGAATAATGAACTCATATTAGGGTTTTGATTTATGAAAGAAACAAATGTAATAAAAATTTGATGTTTTTAACATTTACTTAATGAAATAAGATTTCTTAAAAGTAAAATCAATCAGCAAATGATTTAAGAATTCTTTCTGTTTTATCCCACAATCCTTCGGAAGTTCTTCGGAAAAAACATCTTTTTTCCGAAGAACTTCCGAAGAAACCCCGAACATTTCCCGAACAAAACTAAACTATGTCCAGTCAAAACCGGTCAAAACCGGTCAAAACCAGTCATAAGGAGATTTCAAATTTTTACTTAAGCTTTGTCTCAGTAATTTTAAAAATAAATATCACAGAGACATTAAATAAAAAATCTAGACACACTATGATAAGAGAAAGAGTTTAGTTCACTTTCAAACCTCCTGGCTTTGTGAGTTAAGATAGATTGTTTGACAGCTAGTCATTACAAGTTCATCAAAAAACCATTTTCAAGCAATCAATCAAATATGTATGTAAATAGATAAGGCAAATCACATTTAATCAAATAAGCTGTCCGCAAATAATATCTTTTCGCTATTTTCGTTGAAAAAGGAACAACCTTTGTTGAAGCTGTGGCTTTGACAACCGTTTTGTCAGTCCTAGGTTTTCGAAGACTTTCAAGCATATTTAAGAAAATTCAATTAAAATGAATTCAAAAAAAATATTATTAACGTCGCTCATTTCTCTATATGGGATTTCCGAGGCGCAGCAATCTCAATATTTTACACAGAAAGAAGACTATCACTTTGGCTTGGCAGAGAATCTCTATAACACCAAGGTCTACAACGCTTCCCAATACGAATATTCTCAACAGTATTTTTACAACAAAAGCTTAAACCAATCCAGGAAGGAGGCAGCATTGTTTTTCAGCAATGTGATTGGTGTGATTTTGCAGCAACAATATGCAGAAGAAGGACTCAATGCTTTTATAAAAGAATACCCGAAGTCGGCTTATTTTGCGCAGGCCAACGGACCTTTGGCAGATTATTATTTGTCCAAAAAAGATTTCGAAAAAGCTTTAGAAACTTTGCAGAAAGTCAATCAATATCAGCTGAGCAAAGAGGAAAATACACAGCATATTATGAAGTTGGGTTACGCTAAGTTTATGACCGGCGATTCTTCAGGAGCCATTGAAGCTTTGGAAGAATCTTTTAAAAACTCCGATGAGAACAGCAAACCTGCGATTTCTTATATGTTGGGCCATCTTTATTATGCAGATAAACAAAATGACAACGCCTTTGTTTACTTCGACCAGATCAAAAATAATGAAGAATATGCACATTTGGTGAAGCCTTATTACGTTCAGATGTACTATAATCAGAAGAATTATGATCTGGCAATTTCCGAAGGCAATGAAATTCTGAACAACGGAAAAACCACAGCTTACGACACGGAGATCCATAAGATAGTAGGAGAGAGCTACTTTATGAAAGGCGATTACCAGTCCGCATATCCGCACCTGAAATTGTTCCTGGATAAAGAACAGACACCGTCTGAAACGGACCTTTATGAGATGGGATTTGTTTCCTCTCAAGTGGGGAAAAATGCTGAGGCTGTTAGCTATTATAATCAATTGATTAACAGTCAATCTCCGTTGGCACAAAATGCTTATTATCAGTTGGGAAATGCTTATCTGCAAAATAATCAGAAACAGGAAGCGCTTTCGGCTTATCGCAATGCGTCTCAAATGAATTATGATTCAAATGTTCAGCAGCTGGCTTTGGAGCAATATGCAAAGTTGGGTTATGAATTAGGGAATCCTTTTGAGAATTCATCCAAAGTAATTCAAAGGTATCTGGATAAATATCCGAACTCTAAAACCCAGGAAATGCGATCGCTTCTGGTGAAGTCTTATTTGTATTCCGGAGATTATAAAGCAACTCTGGACGTACTTTCAAAACTGGATCAGAAAACCAATGAAACCAAAAAAATAGAGCAGGAAGTTTCCTATTTATTGGGTTCTGAGGAATTCAATAAAGGAAATTTTGACCAAGCAGAATCTTATTTCTTGAGAAGTCTTAAATTTAATCTCAACAAAGATTTTTACAGGAAAGCTAAATATTGGTTAGGACAAACTTACTATCAGAAAGCCGATTACAAATCAGCCATTGCTGTCTATAAAGAGTTAGAAAATGAAACTGCAGAAGGTTTTCCGGAACGTGAACAGTTGGATTATGATTTAGGTTATGCTTATTTCAAATCTAAGGATTTTGCTTCTGCTCAGGAATATTTCAAAGAATATCTGAGATTTCCGAAACAGGAATTCAAAGCGGATGCGGAATTGCGTTTGGCTGATACGTATTACGCCAACAATCAACTGAATGAAGCTCTTGAAATCTATAATAAAACCGAAAATGCCAGCGATTATACCTTGTATCAGAAAGCTTTGGCCTTAGGATTCAAAGGTGATACGGTTGCTAAAATCTCTGAACTAAAAACCTTAATTTCCAAATATCCGAATTCGGAATATGTGGATGATGCGAATTATGAAATTGCGTCTGCTTATGCTCAGAATGATGATTTTAACAATTCCAATTCTTATTTTGATAAAGTCATAAAATCCAGTCAGGATAAAGACTTGGTAGCCAATTCTCAGATTTACAGAGCTCAGAATTTCATCGACCAAAATCAAACCGACAAAGCCATCGCAGAATTTCGACTTTTGGCCAACCAGTATAAAAATACGTCGTTTGCAGATAAAATTGTTGCTGCCGCAAAACCTGCTTTTGTGAAAAACGGCGATGTTGCAGGTTATGAACAGTTTGCAAAAGGCTTGAATGTGAATATTTCTGGAACAGAAATCAGTGAAATCAATCTGAATTTGGCGCAGGAAAGTTTCTCGAAAAAAGATTACACGAAAGCGGTTTCTTATTACGAAAAATACCTTGACCAAAGTCCAAGCGGTGACAATCTTTTCAAAGCGCAATACGAACTTGGAGAAAGTTATTATCAATTAAAACAAACTGATAAAGCATCGCTTCCTTTACAAAACGTAGCTGATTTCCAGAATGATTATCAGCAGGAAGCGCAAGTGAGATTAGCACAGATTTATTTAGCTCAGGATAAAATTGCTGATGCAAAAAAATACCTGGAACAAAGCGCCAACTCAACCAACGTTACAATTAAAAACTTTGCTTCGGTTGAGTTAATGAAAATTTATGCGGACGAAAAAAACTTTGCGGAAGCTGAAAAATATGCAAACGCTGTAATTTCTAACACGAAAAATTCGGCAGCAACTTTGGAACAAGCAAAAGTTATCAAAGCAAGAAGTCTGATGCAACAAGGAAAAGATAAAGATTCGCAAACAGCTTATACAGCTTTGGAAAAATCTTCCAATACAGAAGTTGCTGCGGAAGCTTTGTATGCTAAAGCTTTTTATCAGAACAAAGGAAAAGCTTTCAAGTCTTCTAATGAAACCATTTTCAAATTGGCGAACAACTATGCTTCTGAAGAATATTGGGGCGCCAAAGCGTTGGTGATAATGGCAAAAAATTATCTGGCACTGAAAGATAATTATCAGGCAAGTTACACAGTAGACGAAATCATCAACAACTACGGAGATTTCCCGGAAATTGTGGCAGAAGCAAAAGAAGTGAAATCGCAAATTAAAAAATAAGTAAAATATTGGCTTTGTATTTTAACCGCAAAGTCGCAAAAAATTTAATAATAAAAGTTTTAGAGTCGCAAAGATTTTATCTCCGATAGAATTGTAGTTTAAGATTTGAATCTTTTTTTGCGACTTTTAAACGAATTTTGAATCTATACAAATTGCGCCTTTGCGATTAATTTGATTTTAAATAAAATTTAAATGAACAAACTAAAATATATCGCCGTTTTGGCATTTTTGGGAACAGTAGGAATATCGGAATTGGGCGCTCAAATCAAAGAAGAGCAATTGATTCTCAACAGAAAACGAGAGCCGGAAGTCAAGAAAATCGAGAAGAAAAAAACTTCGGTTGTTCAGGAAAAAAACTATCCGCCGGATAACAAGAAAAAGGAAGATTCAATCAATCTGAAATATGATATTGTGAATGT
>JAEXJU010000376.1 GCA_023448955.1 Bacteroidota bacterium | reverse complement strand
CATCATAAGTCCCGACAAAATCGAATCCGAAACTGCCGTCTTTTGCCTGCATCCGGACTTCCAGCTTCCCATCAATTGTCAAATTATTTTTTGCGGACGGACATTCCCAGCTTTCGTGGGCAAAATTCCATTGTGTGATATGCTCAGGATTATTGAAGTAATTCCAGACTTCTCGGATTGGTTTGTTGATTTCCGTTGTAACTGTCAGTTTTTGCATTTGGATTGTTTTATTTCAAAGTTAATTTTATTCCTGAGAAATCAACTTGCCATAAGACAATTATTATGCATCAAACAAAAAATCACTCTTTATGAGAGTGATTTGTTTAATTATTTTGAAAAGTTCAGCGGATATTTAACATTGGTGAAACCATCAATACTTGCTTTTAGTGACCCAACTGCCAGTTCGGCTTTTATCAGAACGGGAACTCTGTTTTGGTCATTAGAAACCCACATTGTTACGCCTTCTTTTTCTTTAAAAACCCTTCCGCTGATTACAGACGGAACAATTTTTAGACAATCAATTTTACCAAATTTGGTTGATAGTTTTTCAGTTCCCACAACTTTCAACTGAAACGGAAAAAGCTCATCATCAATCCAGACATTCATTCGGACTACACTACCGACTCTCAGATTTTCTGATGGCAGGCTTCTGAGATAATAAAAACATGACAGCATATCCTGAACATTGTCCGGCACCTTCACCGTTTTTGCAGGTCTGTCCGTATGGATCTTATCAACTAAGATCAGAGAATTATTAGAAGGGTTGAAGGTGGTTTGCAAATGCTGTATGTAGCTGCCTTCTGCCACATTTCTAACATAAAAGAGCGGTTCTTTTCTTGTATTGATATAACTTTCGTAAGTATCTTCCACTTTAAAAAAAGCTTTAGCGGCGCCGCTGGTTCTCCCTGTTCCTTTTACGTAAAAGGCTGGTTGCCCATTGTATGATGTTCTGGTAGTTGCCAATGTAGCATTACCGGCAGTGATAAAGCCATAATGAATTCTATAGCTCAAAACTTCTCCTGCATTGATGTTATCAAACTGTCCGTACACAGTTGAAAAAAATAAAAATCCTATAAATAAGAAAATGTTCTTCATTAATTATGATATATGAATAGGTTCTCAGACAAATAATCTGCCAAAATTAAAAAATAAAACCTTCCGTTTCCGAAAGGTTTGATATTGTAATAATTACATAATATTCGTTCCGTCGGGGATTACTGCATTCTTCTTGATTACTACGATACCATCTTTTATAGAATGGGTATCATAATCACCATCGGGATGATGTTTGCCACCAATGATCCTGACATTATTCCCGATGTAGCAGTTTTTGTCCAGAATGGCCATATCTATATAGCAATACTTTCCTATTCCCATATTGGTTTTTCCACTTATCTCATTATCTGCTACTTCTTTAGCTGTCTGATAATAATCTGCTCCCATAACATAGGAATTCACAATAGTTGTTCCACGGTCTACCCTTGTTCTGTTTCCGATGATACAATTTTCTATTTTATCTGCAAGGATGATGCACCCGTCCCCGAAAATCGTTTTGCTCACATAGGAACCGTTGATTTTTGTCGGAGGAAGCATCCTGGCTCTGGTATAGATCGGGTTAGAGCTGAATAGATTAAACTGAGGAAGATCCTGTGCAAGATCCAGATTGGCCTCATAAAAAGATTCAATAGTACCGATATCTGTCCAGTAACCGTCATACTGGTAACTCAGCACATTGAGATTTCCAATGGATGCAGGTATAAAATCTTTCCCAAAATCATCGCCTTCGTAATCTGCAAACAATTGTCTGAGTACATTTTTGCTGAATACATAGATTCCCATAGAAGCGAGATATTCTTTGCCTCTGTTTTTGTTGCTTTCTCCGGTATCTGAAGACCAGTCCTGAAGAATATCCAGTCCCGGCTTTTCTGTAAAAGCGGTAATATTGCCGGCTTCGTCTGCTTTCATAATTCCAAAACCTGTGGCATCTTTTGCATTTACCGGAATGGTGGCTATGGTAATATCGCCGCCATTATCCTTGTGGAAATCTATCATTTTTTTGAAATCCATCTGATAAAGCTGGTCGCCGGAAAGAATGAGGATATACTCATATTCGTACTTTTCCAGGTGTTTCATAGTCTGGCGAACAGCATCGGCTGTACCCTGATACCAGTTTTCATTTTCCACATTTTGTTCAGCAGCCAGAATATCAACAAAACCTTTGCTGAAGATATCAAAATGATAAGAATTTTTGATGTGTGAATTCAATGATGCAGAATTGAACTGCGTCAATACCAAAATCCTGTTCAGCCCGGAATTGAGACAATTGGAAATCGGAATATCCACCAAACGGTATTTTCCTGCAATCGGAACTGCCGGTTTGGACCTGCTGTAAGTCAAAGGAAATAATCGACTTCCTCTTCCACCTCCTAATACTATGGAGATTACGCTATCTTTCATAAATTGTGTTGGTTATATATTATTTTCGAGTTATTTTTATAAAGTTAAGGATTGTTTTCAAATATTAAGCCAATGTTAACAAAATATTTTCAAGAAATTATCAGCTTCTTTCTGAGAATTAATAATGGTATAACTCTGAATAATTTTTCGCAGACTTTTCCCACGAGAAATCAAAAGACATATTATTGTAGATCAAGCCTTTTAAGAGTTCCTTCTGGCTGTAGATATGCAATGCTCTTTTAATAGCGTGAACGGCATCATCTGCTCCGGCAAAAGTAAAATTAAGTCCCGCTCCACCTGTTGAAATATCCTGAACCGTATCTCTCAGACCGCCAGTGTAACGCACTATAGGTATGGTTCCGTAGCGCATAGAATACATCTGATTTAGTCCGCAAGGTTCCACCCGGCTTGGCATCAGCAGGAAATCTGCAGAAGCATAGATCTGGTGCGATAAATATTCTTTATAACCAAGATCCAGTGCAAAATTAATATTGAACTGATTCTGCAAAGCTTTCAGCTCGTTTTCTATTTGTTGATTTCCTGATCCCAGAATAATAATATTCAATGAGCCGTTGGTTTCCTGAATACTTTTCCGGACTATTTCCGGCAAAAGATCTGCTCCTTTTTCACCGGCAAACCTACCAATAAATCCGAAGAGCGGGAGATTAGGATTCAGTCCATATTCTGCACAGATGACTTTTTTATTTTCCCATTTGCCTTCCTCTGCATAATCTTTATTATAATTGAATTTCAGCATATCATCCGTTTCAGGATTCCAGACTTCCGTATCAATACCATTGATGATGCCAAAAGCTTTCTGACGTTCCTGGTTCATAAGAGGTTCCAATCCCTGGAAGCTATAAAACAACTCTTCCAGGTAGCCTCCGGAAACTGCGTTGAAAGCATTGCAGGATTTTATCATTGCCGCCATCGGGTTGATTCTTCCATTCCAGTCTAGAAGTCCCCACTTCCAACCATCAAAATGTGGCAGAAAGCTGGACATCTGCCAATCCATACTGCCCTGGTATTCGCCATTGTGAATCGTTCCGATTGTTTTAACGC
>JAEXJU010000375.1 GCA_023448955.1 Bacteroidota bacterium | reverse complement strand
GTTTCATTACCTATGCTTGCACAGCTCCCAACATATTTGGCGAAATGGGTGATATTCTGATGGATACCAAATCTGGAAAAAAAGCTTACTCAATGAGAATCAAATACGGCACGGAAACCGAAAAAATCATTCAGGAATTAGACCAGTTAATTGATGAAAAATTTCCGGCGCCAAGTTATATTGTTTTTACCGACATAGACGACAATGGTAACGAAGATATTGCAGTATTCTCCGGAGATGCTACTCCAAAAGAGCAAAAGAACCAATACCTCTCCTACTATATCGACGTTAATCCGGATACCAAGGCAAAAATTTTCGAATTGGCTATCTACGGCTTTTCGCATAAAACACCAGAAAATCAATAATAAAAACTTTCCGGATGAAAATACAGCTTCTTTTTATTTCAATATTTTTTGCGTTACGCCTTTCTTCACAGGAAAAGCTGGAATTTAAAATCTTACTGCCAAATGAGACTGATTCAATCCTCATTAAATATAAGGGTGAGGTCAGTAACGGAAAAGCAAATGGACAAGGTATCGCTACTGACGCAAAAGACCGAAAAAGAAAAATATATGAAGGCGGTTGGAAGAATAACATCTTCGAAGGTCAGGGAAAAATCTATGAGTTTGGTCTCAAGTATGACGGGAGCTTGAAAAACGGAAAGCCCGATGGATTCGGTAAATGGTATTACGTCTATACTTCTGGGCTCACAAGGTACGAGGGTGAGTGGAAAGATGGCAAAAAAAATGGTAAAGGCAGATTGTATTCCTATGTGCCATACAAATATGATGACAGCCAATATTATGATGGAGATTGGAAAGATGACCAGCGAAATGGCCAGGGAAAACAGATTACCGACAATGGCTCATACGAAGGCAATTGGACAAATGACCAAAAAGAAGGAAAAGGAAAATACATCTGGAATACCGGTGGAAGTTACGATGGTGATTGGCAACAAAACAAAATCACCGGTTTTGGAATTTATAAATATGCGAATGGTGATATCTATGAAGGCAACCTTGACGATGGTCAGAACTCAGGTTTTGGTAAGATCAGTTACGCTAATGGTAATCGTTATGAAGGAACTTTTAAAATGGGATACTGTCACGGTAAAGGTAAAATGATTTGGAAAGATGGCGAAACCTATGAGGGAGATTATGTTTTTGGAAAAAGAACGGGACAAGGAAAGATGATATGGTCTAATGGAGATACTTACGAAGGCGGTTTTGTTGAGGGACAATTGGACGGTGAAGGTAAATTCATGGCAAAAAATGGAGAATCTTACAGCGGAGGCTGGAAAAACGGAGTGAAGGAAGGCTATGGAACTTACATTTCAAGGGAAAAAGAAATTTACATAGGAATTTTTCTCTACGGAAAGTACAACGACAGAGGTTTACTGACCAAAGAAGACGGCACAATACAAGACGGCTACTTCAAAGCCGGTCAGTTCATACGAGCTGCCAATCCTATCAGTACAAAAAAGTACAACAACGGAACTTACGTGGGCGAAATCCTGGATGGCGAACCTGACGGAAGGGGCAAAATGACCTTTACGGATGGCAGAATCTATGAAGGCGACTGGAAAAATAAAACCATCAACGGATGGGGAAAAATGATAATGCCAAAATCCGGGATGATTTTCAGCGGATATTGGGAAAATGGTCACATGCTGGATGGGCAAAAAATATATCCCAAAACCGGAGATTATTACTATGGTAAATTTGTAAATGATAGGCCGGAGGATCCAAAAGGTAGATTTTACTGGAAAAATGGAACCACATTGGAAGCACCATTTGCCGGCGGTAAACAGATTCTGGGCGATGGAACAGTTAGAAAAGCAGACGGCTGTATCATCGCAGGACCATTCGAAAACTACAAATCTGCAGGAAAAATGAGCCACTACGGGACTTGCGGCAATCAGGCAGAATATTGGAATCCGGAATCTATTATGGATGAAAATTTATAATATATTTGTATAAAACTGACACAGTTGAAAACCAACACATTCATCCTCATTTTCGGAATTTTATTTTTACTGAAAATCCCCGCTCAGAACCACTCTCGGGAAGAAAAAAAACTTGATCATGCGAGAAAATTGCTAGAAAACTATCAGCTCGATTCTGCGGAAGTCCAACTTAAAGAACTTGCCAGGCCGGAATTAGAAAAACATCAACCCAAGATTTATATCCGTACGGAGCTGAACCTGGGAAGACTTTACGGCGATAAAGGAGAAAATGTAAAGGCTCTTCAACATTATCAGAAAGCTTTAAAAACTGCTGAAACTACAAATGACAAAGAATCCCTCGCCCACGTTCTCAAAAACATTGGTGTGCTGTATGTAAGCTGGAAAAAGCTGGATGAAGCATTTTCTTATTATGAAAGATCGGAACAGCTGGCAAGAGCGATTGGAGAAAAGGAACTTATCGCCGACTGCCAGAATAATAAAGGTATTGTCTATGAGCAAAAAAAGGAATATGCAAAAGCACTTATCTCCTACAAAAATGCGCTTGAGCTTTACACAGAAAAGGATATTCCCGGAAAGATATCTATGGCGCTGAGCAATATCGCCATCGTGTACAAATTCCAAAAAAATTATCCTGAGGCCATCAGTTATAACTTTAAAGCGATTACCATTGCGGAAAAACAAAATGACAAATGGAATATGGCTGCCACTTATAACAACATCGGTAATCTCTACGGCGAAATGGGCAACTATAACAAAGCAATTCAATATTGTGAAAAAGCCCTTGGCATCGCCAAAGAAATTGATGCAGGAGAAATCATAGAATCTACCTACGACAGTATGGCAGAGGCGGCTGTAAAAGCTAGGGATTTTAAGAAAGCCTATGAATATCAAAAGCTTTTTTCCACAGCAATGAATGATTTCATCAATAAAGAAAATACCAGACAACTTTCTGAACTTAACGTCAAATATGAAACTGAGAAAAAGCAAAACCTCATCAATAATCAAAAATTTGAAATCAGGCAAAAAAACAACTGGCTCAGGTTTGTTGGGATTTTATTTGTGATTTCCATTATTGCAGCCTATTTTGTTTACAAAAACTACCGACACAAGCAGGATAGGAAATTGCAAGAAGAAATTTACAGGCAGAAAGAAATAGAGTCAAAAGCACTTTTCGACGGTGAACAGAATGAAAGAATCCGAATTGCAAGAGAGCTGCACGACAGTGTGGGACAGATGCTGTCATTGATGAAAATGAATATTTCTGCACAGGAAAAAAATACAGAGTCAGAAAAAATACAGAATTTAATCGATAAAACCATCTCTGAAGTCCGAACCATTTCGCATAATCTTATTCCAGAAGAGCTTAATTTTGGGCTTTTACCTGCATTGGAAAATCTGGCCGATAAAATTAATGCAACGAATAAGACAAAAATGGAGATAGAGATTGCGGACAAAGTCAAGTCTGTAAAATTCCAGCAGCAAAACGAACTTTCGATATACAGAATTATTCAGGAGCTTTTAAACAATATTACAAAACATGCCGAAGCGACTGTAATTCAGCTGTCAATTAAAAGCCCAGGAAAAAACGTGGTTTTCAATATCCGGGATAATGGGAAAGGTCTGGACTTAGATTCCATTTCAAACTCCTCAGGTATTGGCTGGAAAAACATCAATGCTAGGATACGGATGATGGAAGGAAATATAAAAGTAGAATCGGAAGCTTTCTCCGGAACACAAATCGAAATCACACTGCCCCAAAATGGATAATGAAAATAAAATCAACATATTAATTGCAGACGATCATCAAATGATGATTGATGGGATCAAAAACCTCCTTTCCAAAGATACCAATTGCAATATTGTGGAGGAGGCGAACAATGGGCAGGTCGCTTACGAAAAAGTGGCGACAAATCCGGACAACATAGACCTGATTATCACAGACATCAGTATGCCTCTATTAAGTGGAACCGAGCTTTGCAGGATGATTAAAAGCGAGTTCCCCCATATCCAGGTGTTAATATTATCAATGTATAATAACTCAACTGCTGTAAAGGAGGCTGTATTGGCGGAAGCGGACGGATACATTCTGAAAAACTCCGGAAAAGATGAACTTCTGAGCGCAATACATCGTATCATCAATGGTGGAACCTACTTCTCTCAGGATATTATACCATTGATATATAATCAATATCATAAAGAGAAAATCCAAAACGAACAGGTTTCGCTACTTACAATCAGAGAACGTGAGATCCTTAGCCTTATCGTCAAAGAAATGACCAGCGAGGAAATTGCGGAAAAACTTTTTATCAGCAAGAAAACCGTCGATCATCATCGTCAGCACATACTGGAAAAGATAGGCTGCAAAAGTACTGTGGGACTGGTGAAGTTTGCGATTAAATATGGGATCACTTAAATAATATCATCAACTTATCTACTCTATCGATGAACAACAAAATCAATTTACGAACACCCGTCACCGCATCCTATTCAGAAATTATGACGCCAGTAGAATTGTTTCAAAACCAAATACTGAGACCGATTCTAAAGTTACAAAACGATTTGTGTCTAACATTATTTATGAATTATGCAAAGCGCCAAACACCCGATTTTGAAACTTTATCAAAGGGAAAAAAAAATGATTTCATTGAAAATAGTTTACAGAAAGATATTGGACTTAAAAATAATTTTATTGGAATCGTGGTTGGAATGCTGACACAAGATGAGTTGGAAGTATATCTTTCCGAAATGAAAGAACTTAACAGACGAATAATTACGATGATGATCAAGAGATTACAAAGTCATATTGGATAATATGATCTAAGTTTGGACCTATAATTTAATTAAATTATTCCTAAACCTTCCGGACTTAAGTCAATTTGTACGATTATTGGTATTCGTATATAAAATAACTTGTACAATGCTAAAAAAAGGAGATAATGTCATTTGGAAATTTCAGAATGGCGAAACACGTGGCTCTATAACCAAAATTCATACTAGGGATTTTGTATTTATGGGTAGACAAAGAAGAGCATCAGAAAAAGATCCGCAATATGAAGTAATAAGTGAAAAAACTGGTAAAACTGCTGTACATAAAGAATCCGCACTAAAGAAAAGATAAATGATCACTTCTATGTGACGATTTTTTATAAATCTTTTCTTACTTCAATCTCTAATTAAGTTCAATCTTCGTTAATTTTGAATTAGAATATTACAAATTCCTCGAAAAATAAATTTTTCCGATGATAAAAGGAAATCGAATTTATCTGGACAACAATGCAACAACTAAGATTGACCCACGTGTTCTGGATTCTATGTTGCCCTATTTTACTGATTACTATGCGAATGCAAGCAGCTCTCATCTCGATGGCTTAGTCATAAATGAATCGGTTGAAAATGCAACCTGGCAAGTAGCGGATTTCATTGGTGCTAAGGAAAACGAAATTATTTTTACCTCTGGTGCTACCGAAGCACTCAACCTAGCCATAAAAGGACTTGAAGGTCTATCAAGAAATAAGATTATCACTTTTACAACAGAACACAAAGTAGTTTTAGATACTTGTGCTTATATGCAAAACCAAGGTTATGAAGTCGAATATCTGCCTGTAAGAAATGATGGAAGTATCGACACTGAAATTTTCAGAAATGCAATGAATGAGGATACTTTACTTGTGATTGCGATGCTTTCTAATAATGAAACAGGAACCATCCACGACATCAAAACAATCTCTGAAATTACAAAAGCTCACGGCGCAATCTTGCTTTGTGATACTACACAATCGATCGGTAAAATTCCGGTTGATGTGATAGAACTCGGGATGGATATGCTGACGATTTCTGCTCATAAGTTTTACGGGCCAAAAGGGATAGGTGCACTCTTTATCTCCAACAAATCCACACTAAAATTGAATCCTCAAATTCACGGCGGAGGTCAGCAAGGAAATTTGCGCAGTGGCACTTTGAATGTGCCGGGAATTATTGGTTTGGGAAAAGCCTGCGAAATTGCCAAATCTGAAATGAATGATGACGAATCGAGGATAATCAAACTCCGTAACAAACTAGAAGATGGATTACTGAAAATCGAGGGCAGTTTCGTGAATGGATCTACAAACGAAAGAATTTACAATACGTCTAACATCTGTTTTCCGGGTGTTTGGTCTGAGCAGCTGATTTTGTCCTTGGGAAACATTTCGGTTTCCAATGGCTCAGCTTGTTCGGCTGTCACATCAAAGCCATCGCACGTTTTAAAAGCCTTGGGATTATCGGATGAAGATGCTTTATGTTCTATCCGTTTTAGTTTGGGCAGATTTACAACAGAAGAAGAAATTGATTTTACCATTAAAAAAGTTACTGAAATCGTAAACCAATTTCGGGCATAAAAAATCCCGCTCAGTTTGGCGGGATATTGTGTTTATATATTACAAAAGCTTATCAAAATGAATCGGGAGGTCGTAAATCCTTTTACCAGTGGCGTGAAAAACAGCATTGGTAATTGCTGGAGGCATACCTACTCCCCCAATCTCACCAACACCTTTCACACCCAGATCATTGACAAATTGGTCGTTTTCTTCTACAAAAATCACTTCCAGATCCTGAATATCTGCGTGGACGGGAATATGGTACTCACCTAAATTCGCATTCATATATTTTCCAAACTGATGATCCAAAATGGTTTCTTCGTGAAGTGCTTTGCTGATACCCCAGACCATGCCACCCAGAATCTGACTTCGTGCTGTTTTCGGATTCAAAATTCGCCCCGCAGCTATGGCGCTTACAGCACGAGTAACCTTAACAGCCCCTAGCTCTTCATC
>JAEXJU010000373.1 GCA_023448955.1 Bacteroidota bacterium | reverse complement strand
CTCTTCTCTCCTACTGCAGACGCATTGATTTTTTATAAAAAAATTGCCAAAGATGCTGAAAAACACCTTTCGGAAAACGGAATGTTTTTTTTGGAAATCAATCAGAAACTGGGAAAAGAAACACTTGAACTATTCCATAATTATTCGGAGTCAGCATTATTGAAAGACATTTCCGGGAATGACAGAATGATTTTTGTAAAAAAATAAATCCTCAATAAAAAAAAGCAACTCAAATTGAGTTGCTTTAATTTTTTGACTGAGTCCGGAATTATTTTCTGATTCCAAGTTCAGCGATAATTGCTCTATATCTGTTGATATCTTTTTTCTTCAAATAATCTAAAAGAGCTTTTCTTTTACCTACTAACTTTACAAGAGATCTTTCCGTGTTGAAGTCTTTGTGGTTAGCTTTCAAGTGCTGCGTCAAGTGGTTGATTCTAAATGTGAATAATGCAACCTGCCCTTCTGCAGTTCCTGTGTCTTGTGCAGATTTTCCGTGTTTTGCGAAGATTTCTGCTTTCTTTTCTGATGTTAAATACATTCCAATATTATTTAATGATTATTATGTAAATTCGGATGCAAAGATAAGATTTATTTCCGGATTATAAATTGTAAATCAAAAAATTATCACTTTTCCTCTATCAGATAGTTTTTAACAACTGCAAAATCAGCTGCAAATTCCAACGATTGTTTTTCTTTTTTGTTGAATGCTTGTAATTTTTCGGGAATTTCAATTTTCTCTTGCAAAACATCTTCTACCACTTCCACAAACTTTGCAGGATGAGCTGTCTCCAATAAAACGCCAACAAAATCTTGACTCAATTTTCCAGAATATTTTTGCAATCCCAAATAAGCTACTGCGCCGTGTGGGTCAAGCGTATAATTAAATTCTTTCTTCACTTTTCGCATTGCATTTTTCGTTTCTTCATCGGAAAAAGAATAAGATTCAATCTCTTTCCTGAATTCCGAAACATCATCATTAAATAAGCTTTTCATCCGTTCAAAATTGCTCGGATTTCCTACGTCCATAGCATTACTGATGGTTTGTTTGGAAGGTTTTGCTTCGTAATTCCCTGTTTCCAGGAACTTAGGAACCACATCATTTTCATTGGTCGATGCAATGAATTGATGAACTGGCAATCCCATTTTCTTAGCAAAAAGTCCGGCAGTCAAATTCCCGAAATTCCCGCTCGGAACAGAAAACACAATTGGTTTTCCTAATTTTTGAAGTTGCGCAAAAGCCCAAAAATAATAAAACGATTGCGGAATCAATCTCGCAATATTAATACTGTTAGCTGATGTCAACGTGAATTTTTGATTCAGTTCTTCATCGGACAAAATTTGTTTTGCCAAAGCCTGACAATCATCAAAAGTGCCGTCAATTTCCAGAGCTTTGATATTTCCGCCCCAGGTTGTCAATTGTTTTTCCTGCAACGGACTCACTTTTCCTTTAGGATAAAGAATATAAACCTCGATTCCCGGAACATCAAAAAATCCTGACGCAACAGCACTTCCCGTATCGCCGGAAGTTGCGGCAATCACTTTCATAGGTTTTCCTTCTGAAAAATACGACATCATTCTCGCCATAAATCTTGCGCCGACATCTTTGAAAGCCATCGTCGGCCCGTGAAATAATTCCAGAGAATAAATATTCTCAGAGATTTTCACAGCCGGAATTTCGAAGTTTAAAACCTCATTGATGATTTGTTTCAAATTATCGTCCGAAATGGAATCGCCGAGAAAAGCACTTGCTACCCTGAAACCGATTTCCTGTAAAGTGAGATTGGGTAAGTTTTCAAAAAATTCAGAATCTAATTGTGGAATATATTCCGGCATAAAAAGTCCTCCGTCATCTGCCAGACCTTTCAGAATAGCAGTTTTTATATTGGTTTCTTGTTGTTGTCTTGTTGATATATATTTCATTTTGGTTGTTTGTTGTTGGTTGACAGTTTATGGATTTGCCTTTGATTTTTAAAGTTCTTTTGTCACTCCGTAGGAATCTCCGCGGTCTGGATTCCTACGGAATGACAAAATTGTGTTTGAGAAAAAACTTATTTTACATTGAATCTGCAGCCCGACTTGAGTGGAGCTCTTTTTGTTATTGCGATTTGTACAAAAGTTCAACAGATGGCTTCACTTCGTTCGCAATGACAAAAAAGCGGGAACGGAAGGCGGATTAAGCTGCCCAAATTTTTCTTATTCAAGAGCATTCTAAGTTGGCAACGAAAAACTTCCGACATCCAACTTCCAGCTTCCGACTTTTAAATAACTCTTGCGCCTTCGTCATTAATTTTTGTTACAAAGGATTCACTTTCTATATTTTTTTGATTAAGTAATTCCTTGATTTTCATTGAAATTACTTCCGCTTTTCCTTTGTTTTCGCACAATGCAAAAACGGAAGGACCGGAACCTGAAATCCCAAAACCAATCGCTCCGTGATCCAAAGCGAGCTGTTTCATCTCATAAAAATACGGAATCAGCATCGCACGAACCGGCTCTATTATAACATCTTCAAGACTTCTGCTGACCAGATCCAGATCGTTGGTGCAAAATCCAGCCACCAAACCAGCAACATTTCCCCATTGCTGAACTGCAGATTTCAGACTTATTCTTTCTTTGATGATTTTCCTCGCCTCGCCTGTCGGAACATCCACGTGAGGATGAACGGAAA
>JAEXJU010000334.1 GCA_023448955.1 Bacteroidota bacterium | reverse complement strand
TATGAAGCGCGGTTTTTCTTTCTTCATTCAAAAAAGAATGACGAAGTGATTCTAAAAATGAAGTATGATTATTTGTAATTTGTTCTTTTAATGCCATAAACAATATGTCGGTGCTTCGCACCTCTCTTTTTTTGGTAATTGTTTCTACCAACATTTCGCCACTTCGTGGCTTAACAATTTGAATGATTGAATTCTGAACTTTGAATTAATTCAAAAGCCAATCGTAACCTTTTTCTTCCAATTCCAATGCTAAAGATTTATCTCCTGTTTTGATGATTTTTCCATCTGCCAAAACGTGAACGAAATCTGGCTGAATATAATTCAGCAATCTTTGATAATGCGTGATTAATAAAACCGCGTTGCCTTCATTTTTAAATTGGTTTACACCATCTGCAACGATTCTCAACGCATCGATATCCAATCCTGAATCGGTTTCATCAAGAATTGCCAATTTTGGATTTAGCATCATCATTTGGAAAATCTCGTTTCTTTTCTTTTCACCTCCGGAGAAACCTTCGTTCAGAGAACGGGAAAGAAAATCTTTTCTGATGCCTAATTTTTCAGAGTTTTCACGGATTAATCCTAACATTTCCTTAGCACCCATTTCTTCCAGTCCGTTGGCTTTTCTTGTCTCATTAAGAGCAGCTTTGATGAAATTGGTAACAGTAACGCCAGGGATTTCCACAGGATATTGGAATGAAAGGAAAATTCCTTTGTGTGCTCTTTCTTCAGGCGCATCTTCGCCGATTTCTTCACCTTCAAACAGAATTTCGCCATCCGTCACTTCATAATCTTCTTTTCCTGCAATCACAGAAGAAAGCGTCGATTTTCCTGCACCGTTCGGTCCCATAATAGCGTGAACTTCGCCCGGTTTTATTTCAAGATTAATTCCTTTTAAAATTTCTTTATCGCCGTCTTCAATTTTGGCGTGTAAGTTTTTTATCTCTAACATACTTTTAAATTTATCGCAAGGCTAGACAAAGATTTTTATCTTCCTGTGCTTTTTTAAGTGAAACAAAGGCGCTAACGCTTATCAATGAAATACTATTGTTTCTCATTTTGTATTAATAATCAAGACCATTTGCAATTCTCATTACACCATTTTTAAATAGTTGAGAATTAAAATTAATAAGCATTCCTAACTTATAATTTCCTAATCTTAAATAATTTTTTAGTTGTGATGCGTGAAAATTATTTAAACTTTCAACAGATTTAATTTCTAAAACAACCTTGTTTTCAATTAATAAATCCATTCTAAAAGCATTTTCCAGCAACAATTCTTCATATTGAATGTTCAGAGGTTTTTGTCTTTCGACTTTTACTTCTGCTTTTTTCAGTTCATAGAAAAGACATTCTTCGTAAATACTTTCATATAAGCCTATACCCAATTTTCTGTGAATCTTTAATCCGCTTTCAAAGACAATCTTTGAAATTTCATTCTCTGTCATTTGTGTCATTTTTCGCAAAGATAAACAAGTTAATTGTAGAAATTTAAAACTTGTATTACTTTCCTAAGCTTTAGCGGCTTTGTATTTCTTTAAAATTTTTTCAAACAATCAAAGAAAATCTTTGTTTAACCTTGCGATAAAAATCTATCCTACTGAACCTTCCAAAGAAATCTCCAGTAATTTCTGAGCTTCAATCGCAAATTCCATAGGAAGCTTGTTCAAAACTTCCTTGCTGAATCCATTCACAATCAATGCAATTGCTCTTTCTGTGTCAATTCCTCTTTGGTTACAATAGAAAATCTGGTCTTCTCCAATTTTTGAAGTTGTAGCCTCATGTTCCAGTTGTGCAGTCGGGTCTTTGATTTCGATGTAAGGGAAAGTGTGTGCGCCACATTCGTTACCCATAAGCAAAGAGTCACATTGTGAGAAATTTCTTGCTCCTTTTGCAGTTGGCATTACTTTTACCAAACCACGATAAGAGTTGTTAGATTTTCCCGCCGAAATTCCTTTCGAAATAATAGTTGATTTAGTGTTTTTTCCGATGTGAATCATCTTCGTTCCTGTATCTGCATATTGATGCATATTGGTTACAGCGATTGAATAAAATTCACCAACTGAATTATCACCTTTCAAAATACAACTCGGGTATTTCCAGGTTACAGCAGAACCAGTTTCTACCTGAGTCCAGGAAATTTTTGCATTTCTTTCGCAAAGACCTCTTTTGGTAACAAAATTGAAAACACCACCTTTTCCTTCTTCATCGCCTGGATACCAGTTCTGAACCGTTGAATATTTGATTTCAGCATCATCCATTGCAATGAGTTCAACAACTGCAGCGTGAAGCTGATTCTCATCTCTCGATGGTGCAGTACAACCTTCCAAATATGAAACATAACTTCCTTCGTCGGCAATGACTAAAGTTCTTTCAAATTGTCCTGTTCCGGATTGATTGATACGGAAATAAGTTGATAATTCCATCGGACATCTCACACCTTTTGGGATGTAGCAGAAACTTCCGTCAGAGAAAACTGCAGAGTTTAGAGCGGCGTAGAAATTATCGCCTCTTGGAACAACTTTCCCGATGTATTGTTTTACCAATTCCGGATGTTCTTTGATAGCTTCGGAAATTGAACAAAAGATAATGCCTTTCTCCTTCAAAGTTTCCTGAAACGTCGTTTTTACAGAAACGGAATCTACAACAATATCAACCGCAACATTTGCCAATCTTTTTTGTTCTTCGATGTTGATTCCCAATTTCGCAAAAGTCTTTAATAATTCAGGATCAACTTCATCAAGACTTGCCAATTCAGGTTTTGCCTTTGGCGCAGCATAATATCTTATTGCTTGAAAATCAGGTTTTTGGTACTTGATATTGGCCCAATCCGGCTCTTCCATTTTCTGCCAAATTCGGAAAGACTCCAGACGCCAGTTGGTCATCCATTCCGGTTCTTCTTTCTTGGCAGAAATCGCGCGGATGATATCTTCATTCAGACCAATCGGGAAATCTTCATACTCGATATCCGTTTCGAATCCGAATTCGTATTTTTGATTTTCGAGATCGACTCTCAGGTCGTCTTCGGTATATTTAGACATATTTTATAAACTAAAAGATTCTCCGCAGCCACAGGTTCTTGCCGCATTCGGATTATTAAAAACAAAACCTTTCCCATTCAATCCTCCGGAATATTCCAGAGTTGTACCTGCAAGATAAAGGATTGATTTTTTGTCAATCACGATTTTTACACCATTATCTTCAAAAATCTGATCGGTTTCGCCTTTCACATTGTCAAACTTCAGAACGTATTCCAGCCCGGAACAACCGCCGCTTTTTACGCCCACTCTTATATAGTCAGTCTCAGGGTTGAAGCCTTCTTCAGTCATCAACTGAGCTGCTTTGGATTTTGCCTGATCGCTTACTTTTATCATTGTTTTTATTTAGACTGATTTTAGTCTACAAAAGTACGAACTAATTTCCGCATTCTCAAATTGACAGCATCTATTTTGCTGATTTTAGAATTGGGAACTTTTTTAATTAAGATTGAAAGTCAATCAGTTGATGTTAAGGAAACTATAAATTTTAAGAATTAATGATATTAGCGTTTTATTAAAATTAACTTTGTCTGATTTTATCAATCAAAAAATAATAACTGATTTTTTCAAATAATAAATTAATATGAAATTTTTAAAACTATTGGCTTTCATTTCGATGCCGTTTCTAATGGCTCAGCAAAGCACAAGATTTATTTACCAGGTTTCTATGACGCCGGATTCTACCAATGCAGAAAAGAAAACCGAGCTTGCATATCTGGATTCAGATGGTAAAAAGTCTTTTTTTTACGCAGAAAATACTTTGAAGAGAGATTCTTTAATGGATAGAATGCGTGCCACAAGAAATTTTGACAGAACGCAGATGCAGAATCTGCGAAGCAATATTAACTTCACCATCGAAAAAGATTTGTCCAATCAAAGCTTGGTATATAAATCCAGAATCGGAAGAGATCAGTATTCTTATAATGAAACACCATCTTTAAGTTGGAAAATTTTACCGGAAACTGTGAAAATAGGGGATTATAAAACACAGAAAGCAGAAACGACTTTCGGCGGAAGAACCTGGTACGCCTGGTTTACTCCGGAAATTCCTTTGCAGGACGGGCCATATAAATTTTCCGGTTTGCCGGGACTGATAGTGAAGGTTCAGGATTCGAAAGGCGATTATTCATTTGACCTGATGCAGACTAAAAAAATTGCTGATGTCCAACAACCACAGGCCAGAGGTCAGTTCATTAACCTGCCGAAAAATAAATATATGGATATGGAGAAAAAATTCCAGAAAGATCCGGCAAGTTTCATCTCTGCTCAGCGAAATTCTGGAGGTGGGCCAGGAGGTCCGGGTGGAAACCGTCCGGCAATGGATCCAAAGCAGATGCAGGAAATGCAGAAAAGAATGGAAGCCGAAATTAAAAGTCGCAATAATCCGATTGAATTGAAATAAAAAATGTCCCGAGTTTGGGACATTTTTTATTTATGGTTTTCTAATTTCCTTGATTTCTTCAATCTTTTCCTTGAAATAATCCTTTTTGTGAGGGTGTTTTTCGGATAGTATTTCGTAAGCTTTTATGGCTTTGGAATAAAGCTTCTGCTCAGCATAGAGTTTTGCCAGCGTTTCTGTCATCAGGTGGGAGATGTCATCTTTTTTCTCCTTGATAATAAAGCTACTTTCCTCTTTTAACTGAGAAATTTTTGGATTATTTTCGATGAAATTGTCAATGATTTTTTCTTTAGCCTTTGCCGTATTTTCTTCTGCTTTTGGTCGGTCAATTTTCAGCCAGCTTTGCCACGTATTGATGAAAGTTCTAACATTACTTTCAGGTTGTTGTTCAGCTTGTTGTGCTGGTTTCTCGGGCTGCGATTCCTGTTTTTCCTCAATTTTAGAAACTTCATTTCCAAAGAAAGATACGTTGAAAACCGGCCTTTCTGTTTCCTGAATTAAGTTCTCTTCCGCAACTTCATTTTTGTTTTCAGCTTTATCAGCCGGTTCTGAAGTTTCTTGCGAAGGTTTTATTTCTTCATCGATGAAACTTTTCTCAGCTTTTTGGGCTTCTGATTCTGGTTGTTTTCCGATTAAAGCATCCGGAATATGAGAATCTAACTGCATTGGTTTCCACTCTGTTGGTTCGGAAACCGACTCAATTCTATCAGGCTCGCTTTTATTATCAGAGAATTCATCAATAACTTCAAAATTCTGATTTACTTCGAAACTGACCTCATTTTCAGAAATTTTCGGATGTTCAGTATCAGAATCGTCTGCTATTTTTTCTTTTTCGTTAATTTCAAAAGCCTGCGTATTCTCGAAGCTGATGGCATTTTCATCTTCGATTTCCAATTCTTTTTCCGCAAACTTTTCTATAAAAACTGTCTTTTTTTCTGCTTCGGAATTTATATTTTCACTCTTCGAATCTACAACTTTAGGAGATTCGATACTTTCCTTTTTAGGCGGATTGAGATAATCCAGGTGATTTTTCGGAACAGAAAATTTCACTTCAGGAAGAAAATCCTGAATGCCACTAAAACTGATATCTTTAGAAGAAATTTCAGGTTCAGGCACAGCAGACTTGTAAGATTCTGAGCGATTTTCAATATTTTCCTGCTTGATGGTTTCCGGTGCCGCAATGGTTTCTTCTGATGGATTTTCATCAATAACTATTAATTTTCCTACAGTTTCCGTTTCTTCTTTTAATGTCAGCTGTCCGGATTCTTTGCTGGCTTCCAGATCTACTTCCTGCGTTTTTTCCTCAAGCAGATTTTCTTCGCCTTCATAAAGTAAACGGTTTTTTTCTCCATTAACCACGATATATTCTTCCGTCAGTATTTCTTCCTTTTCAATGATTTTATCTACATCGAATTTATTCAGTACAGAATTATTATCGGTATTTTCAATCTCAGCCACCAGTTCCGGATCAGCAGGTTTTACCTTTTCAGTTTTTGGCTGTTCATTGATTTGATTATCAGTGTTTTCCTGTTTGCTAAATGAAGCTGAAGCAAGTTCTTTATTTGCAATTTTGTCGGAGTTTATGAATTGATAAAGGATTTTTTTATCTGTCGTGTATGCTGCAGTTTTAGAAAGGTTTTCTTTATAACTTTCAGATTTGTACAGATTGATTCCGTACAGATAAAGCGCTCTTATACTTTGTGCATAAGGCATTTGAGCTAACTCCGACTCCAGGATTCCAAGATCAGCCTCGGTTATTGTTTTCGGATTTTTTATTAATTCTAAAACTCTAGTATTCATTATCTTACCAATTGGCTACAATGTCGTTGAAAATTTTGTTAATGATCCTTTCGTTTACAATTCTTACCTGAGCTGTTTCAATGGTATTGAGATCCAGATCGCTGTTGAAAACCGCTTCATCACTATATGTTCTGTCAAAACTCAGTTTCGGGTCAATATTATTTTCATAATGTACTTTAACCGTAATTGTTAGTTTATTTTGCTGAGCCTGAACAATGTTTCCTGTGTTGGTGGTAGTTGCGGCTCCAACACTGGTGGGTGTGATGTTATAATCAGTAATCTCACCCTCAATCAGAAGATTGGGTTTGTCGACAGCGCCCTTTAGTGTTGTTCTCTGAAGAAAACGGTTTTGCAAGGCTACCGTAAAATCCTGACTCAGACTCGGGAGATTATTTGCTGCATTATTTGGAAAAGTATTGATTTTTACAGTTTTCATTTCCGGACTCAGCGATGAACCTGTAAAACTGTAACAACTCGTTAAAAATAACAGCGAAGTAAGCGAAAATAACAGAATTATCTTCCGGCTTCTGACATCTAACTTCTGACTACCTACCATTAATCTTCTAAATTATATTGTTTTATTTTTCTGTAAAGCGTTCGCTGAGAAATTCCCAGCTCATCTGCCGCTTTGTTTCTTCTGCCTTTGTGTTTTTCCAATGCTTTGATAATCAAATCTTTTTCATTGTTCTGAAGTGACAGTGATTCTGGCTTTGCTTCCTCTATTTCAATATCTTCTACATCATTATAGTGATGATCATCTTCGGAAATGATAGTAGGATGATGCACCTCATTCTGACTATTATTTTCAAAATAAAGCAAAGAATTTGGGTTAGATGTCTGCGCTTCCGGTGTATAAATCCTGCTGATTAGATTTTTTTCCTGAGAACTCAGATCTGCATTACCTCTGTTCTTAATGAGCTCCGAAGTTAAGGATTTTAAATCATTAATGTCATTTCGCATATCGAAAAGGATTTTATACATAATCTCTCTTTCCGAACCAAAGTCAGAACCGGAATTACCACTGTTGCTTTTTTGTACAACTGCCGGAAGATTAGCATTCATCGGGATGTATTCTGCTAATTTTACAGAATTAACTTCTCTGTTTTGCTCTACAACTGTCATTTGCTCCACAAGATTTCTGAGCTGACGAACATTACCCGGAAATGAATAATTCTCCAGATAAGCAACAGCATCATCCGTAAGTTTTAGTTCCGGCATTCTGTATTTTTCTGCAAAATCAATGGCGAATTTTCTGAATAACAGATGGATATCGCCTTTTCTTTCCCGGAGAGGCGGCATATCAATCTGAACCGTGTTGAGACGATAGTATAAATCCTCACGGAAACGCCCGTCAGTAATCGCCTTCATCATATTGACATTAGTCGCGGCTACGATTCTGACATTCGTTTTCTGAACCTGGGAAGAACCGACTTTCATAAACTCGCCGCTTTCCAAAACTCTGAGCAGTCGAACCTGCGTCTGCAAAGGTAATTCACCAACTTCATCAAGGAAGATAGTTCCTGCATCAGCTACCTCAAAATAGCCTTTTCTGGTAGTAGTTGCGCCTGTAAATGCACCTTTTTCGTGCCCGAATAATTCGGAGTCAATGGTTCCTTCCGGAATAGCACCACAGTTTACAACGATGTAGGGTTGGTGTTTTCTTCTGGATTCTGAATGGATGATTTTCGGGATAAATTCTTTTCCGACACCACTTTCACCAATTACAAGAACGGAAATATCTGTAGGTGCTACCTGAATTGCTTTTTCCAAAGCACGATTCAATGCTGGGAAATTCCCAATGATGCCGTAGCGGTTTTTTATAGATTGTAAGTCTGCCATTTTTTTAAAATTCAAAGTTTAAGATTTAAAAATTCAAGATTTATAGTTCTGCAATCTGCTTTCTGTAAACCTTGTTGAAATGATGCGTGTAGGCATCTTTGATGGTTTTGCCCTGATCATAAGTTTGCAAAGCAAGCGTCTTCAAATCCAGATAATCTTTGTTTTTGACTTTGTATATTTTCCCTTTGTAATAAATGTTTTCGGCATAATCGTAAATCTTGCTTTGTTTTTCAAAATTTTCCAAAGCTTTGTCAAGATTTCCCAGTTGGAAATAAGTGACGCCCAACTGATAATAATCGAACAGACCAAAATGATAATCCTTTTTCCGGAACAGATTTTCCAGAATGTCTACTGCTTTCTGTTTCTGTCCAAGTGCAGAGTAGCAGATGGCTTTGGCAACATAAAGATCATAATCGCCATTTACAGAATGTCCGATATTGCCGGGATAATACTGTTCTAAAGTTTCAAAGTCAGCGAGTGCACCTTCGTAATCTCTGAAAAACTGATATCTGCACCAGCCTCTGGCTTCGAGATTCATTTTTGGGTTAAGTTCTACGGCTTTGTCAATCAATTTTTTCCAATTGATAAAATCACCGCTTTTTAAATAGGCAACGGATTGCTCACGATAGGGATAATCAAAGTCCGGATCGATTTTAATGGCTTCGTTTAGGCCTTTATGAAAACGAATGTCGAACTGATAAAGTCCTTTTTTATACACCGTTTCCATTGCTTTTTCGCAAGCTTTTGCTTTGGTAGAATCGCCCTGCAATATGTAAGCATTACAGTTGACAGACTGGCCATATGTAAAAATGGCTAAATAGATGAATTGCAGGCTAAGGCAATATTTCGTCAATTTTTCCATCTTTAATTTTGAAAGTTAAATATTGATAATAGTCAATTTTCTGTTCTTTTATTTTTTTGGGGATCCAGCCACTTAGGTTTTTTGTTATTTCCAATAGTTGTGAGGTTATATTTTTATCAATTTCTATTGGTTCGTAATTGTAGTTTGCCGTTAGTAGCCTGAACCTATCGGTTCTTCCAAAACAATTAACAATAAAACGAATTCTTACCCAAGCATTTTCTTTTTTTACAATAGTTTGATTGTATTTTTTCTGAAATTCTTCTTCAATTGCCAATTTTTCACCGTCATAAAGATAACCTTCGGAATCATTGAAGTATTGATAAACATGATTCTCATCACATAATATAAAATCTTTCCGGTCGGTTTTCTCATCGAAACTGATATTGCCGATATAATCCCAAGTGTCTTTTTGTGCCAAAAAGAACGATGGTGAAAATAGGATTATGGCGAGAAGTTTTTTCATCAGACTGTTTCTCCCAAAAGTGTTCCTTGTGTATTCCCGTGAACAAAAACTGAAACAATGTCACCAATTTTCTGACCTTCCTTCATATCAAAAACGCAAACAGCGTTCTGGGAATTCCTTCCTTTCCACTGGTTCTTGTTCTTTTTAGAAATCCCTTCAATCAGGATTTCGTGAACTCTGCCAACGTAGGAAGCCATTCTTTTTCGTGACAGTTCGCCTTGCAAAGCAATCACTTCTGCCAGACGTCTTTGCTTCACATCGGCCGGAATATCATCTTCCATTTTTTTATGAGCCGGTGTTCCGGGTCTTTCGGAATAGGCAAACATATAACCGTAGTCATATTCCACCTCACGCATCAATGAAAGCGTGTCCTGGTGATCTTCTTCAGTTTCTGTACAGAAACCTACAATCATATCTTGTGAAAAAGAAATGTCCGGAACAATTTCTTTGGCTTTTCTGATCAGATCCAAATATTCCTGGCGGGTGTGCTGGCGATTCATTAACTCCAGAATTCTGTCGCTTCCGCTTTGAACCGGCAGGTGAACATATTTGCAAATATTTTTGTGCTTTGCCATTGTTTCAAACACGTTGATATTCATATCCTGAGGATTGGAGGTCGAGAAACGGATTCTCATCTCAGGAACAGCACTGGCCACTAAGTCAAGTAATTGTGCGAAGTCGACAGCCGTTGCTTTTTGCATTTCAGATGCTTTGGCAAAATCTTTTTTAGGACCGCCACCATACCAAAGATAGGAATCTACATTCTGACCAAGTAAAGTAATTTCTTTGTAACCATCAGACCAAAGACTTTTACATTCTTCAATAATAGAATGCGGATCACGGCTTCTCTCGCGGCCTCTTGTAAAAGGAACTACGCAAAAAGTACACATATTATCGCAGCCTCTGGTAATGGTAACATAAGCTGTAACGCCGTTTCCTCCTAAACGAACAGGATTGATGTCGGCATAGGTTTCTTCTTTTGAAAGAATAACGTTGATAGCATCTCTTCCGTCTTCTGTTTCTTTTAAAAGATTTGGCAAATCTCTATACGCGTCTGGACCAACAACAAGATCCACCAGTTGTTCTTCTTCAAGGAATTTGGTTTTCAGACGCTCAGCCATACAACCAAGAACACCAACGGTAAGATTTGGTTTTTCCTTTTTAAGATTTTTGAACTGAGATAACCGCATTCTCACGGTCTGTTCCGCTTTTTCACGGATAGAGCATGTATTAAGCAAAATCAAATCGGCTTCATCCTGATTGAGAGTGGTATTATAACCTTGTTCATTGAGAATGGAGGCAACAATCTCGGAATCTGAGAAGTTCATCTGGCAGCCGTAGCTTTCGAGGAACAATTTTTTACTGTTTTCCGGTTTTTCTGCTATCGCAAAAGCCTCGCCTTGTTTGGTTTCGTCTATATATTTTTCTTGCACGGACTTTAGATTTAAAATTCAAGATTCGGGATTCGTAGTTTCAAATCGGAATCTGAAAATATTTAGT
>JAEXJU010000305.1 GCA_023448955.1 Bacteroidota bacterium | reverse complement strand
GTAGTAATTTCCTCAAAGTTGTTTACAACTCTGAATCTCTGTCCCGGGGTGATAGGTTTTAATTTTCTAACAGACATTACTATTATTTATAATTAATTAATTAGTTGCGAAAATATCAATAACTTCTCCAGCAGCCAATGTTACAACTGCTTTCTTCAATTTGTTAGTTTTCCCAACTTGAAGTCCTTTTTTCGTGTATTTAGAAGAAACTTTAGGCGCATAAATCATGGTTCTAACGTCTGCTACTTTTACACCATAAGCTGCCTCAATAGCACCTTTAATCTGGATCTTGTTAGCTTTTGGAGCTACCAAGAAAGAATAAGCACCTCTTAGATCTGTAAGATAGTTTGCTTTTTCTGAAATAATTGGTTTAATAATAAGTGACATGATTTATTTCTTTAAGTTGTCCTGAAATTTTTCTACTGCACCTTCTAAGAAGATAATCTCACCTGCATTGATCAAATCATAAGAAGAAATCTCGTTATAATTCAACACTCTTGTTTTAGGTAAGTTTCTTGAAGACAAATACACATTCTTGTTAGCTTCAGGAAGCACGAATAATGATTTTTTACCTGTAAGTGTTAAAGCATCCAACAATGTGATGAATTCTTTAGTCTTAGGCGCATCAAAACTCAAGTTTTCTAAAACTCTGATGCTGTTATCTCTCATTTTCTGAGAAAGAACAGATTTTTTTGCTAATCTCTTAAGCGCTTTGTTCAATTTGAATCTGTAGTCTCTTGGTTTTGGACCAAAAACTCTACCTCCACCTTTGAAAGTTGGTGACTTGATATCACCATATCTCGCAGATCCTGAACCTTTTTGCTTTTTAAGCTTTCTTGTAGAAGCTGTAATTTCGCTTCTTTCTTTTGATTTATGAGTTCCTTGTCTTTGTGCAGCAAGGTACTGTTTCACTTCTAAGTAAACCGCGTGCTGATTTGGCTCAATTCCGAATACAGATTCGTCTAGAGTTACTTTTCTTCCGGTCTCTTTTCCTGATGTATTTAATACTACTAGTTCCATTTCTTGATAATTACATAAGAATTTTTAGCTCCCGGAACAGCACCTTTTACCACTAAAAGATTTTGTTCTTGATCCACTTTTAACACTTGAAGGTTTTGTACAGTTACCTGCTTACCTCCCATTCTTCCAGCCATTCTCATCCCTTTGAATACTCTTGAAGGGTCTGATCCAGCACCGATAGAACCTGGAGCTCTAAGTCTGTTGTGCTGACCATGAGTTGCCTGCATTACACCTCCAAATCCGTGTCTTTTAACAACACCTTGGAAACCTTTACCTTTAGAAGTACCTGTTACATCCACATACTCGCCTTCTGCAAACATGTTCACTTCTACTAAATCTCCTGTCTTAACATCGTGCTCGAATTCATTTCTGAATTCTACGATCTTAGCTTTAGGAGTTGAACCAGCCTTTTTGAAATGACCAGCTAACGCTTTACCAACGTTCTTCTCACTCTTGTCATCGAAACCTAGTTGTACGGCAACGTATCCGTCAACCTCTTCGGTTCTGACCTGTAAAACCGCGCATGGACCAGCCTGAATAACTGTACAAGGAATGTTTTTTCCTTCTTCGTTAAACAAAGATGTCATACCGATTTTTTTACCAATAATACCTGACATTATTTATATATATCTATTATATTTCAATTCAGCATTTTAGCGGTTTTCGTCATATTCTATGTCTGAAATAGGCATACTCCTTCCCTAAAATGAGTGTGCAAATTTATTGATAATTTTCAAACTGACAAATATTTACAGTAAAATATTTTGATTTTTAATGTTTTAGCTCAATTCAGGAATTTTTCACAATTTTTACGAACTGAATTTTTAAATTTGATTATGAAAAAAATATTTTCAATTTTAATTCTCATATTATTTTTCAGTTGTAATAAACAAGAAACTCATGCCTATGGTTTTTATTACTGGAAAACAAGATTATCCTTAAAAGATTCAGAAAAAAACATATTGGATCAATCTCCACTGTCCAATTTATACGTCCGGTTTTTTGACGTTGATAAAATGGCTGGTAAATTCCAGCCAGTCAGCGTCATCTCAAAATCAGAAAATTTTCGTAGCTCGAAACACATTGTTCCTGTCATTTTTATCACAAACAGAACTTTTCTTTACATCAAAGATTCTGAAGTGGATTTTCTCGCCAAAAGCATTCATCAACTCATCGAAAAGAAAACAAAAGAACTGAGTTTCAAAGATGCTTCGGAAATCCAGATCGACTGTGACTGGACTGCCGGAACAAAAAATGATTATTTTAAATTCCTCAAAAAACTGAAAGCGCTTTCCCATACAGAAATCACTTCTACATTGAGGCTACACCAGGTAAAAGATAAAGTTACAATGGGAATTCCGCCTGTGAGCAAAGTTTACCTGATGTGTTATTCTACTTCTTCACCATTAGAAAACTCGGACAAAAATTCGATACTTGACATTCAGATCCTGAAAAACTATCTTTCTGATGTTCAAAATTATCCTATAAAAAAAATAGATATTGCCTTGCCCATTTATTTCTGGGGAATCGTAACCAACCATTTCGGGAAACACAAACTAATTAATGCCCTGGCTGAAAAAGATCTTAATCATAAGGATTTAGAAAAAAAATCGGACAATGAAGCCGTTGTAAAGAAAGATGGTTTCTTTTTTGGTTATTATCTCAATAAAGGTTTCAGGATAAAAGTGGAACAGATCCCGGAACAAACTTTAGATGAAACCGTGAATTTTCTTGACCAGAAAATTCCTAAATTTAACATCATATATTATCAATTGGATGAAAGGTTTATCAGAAACAGAAATTTCAACCGTTAATAAAAAACTTAAACTATGAAAAAACTCTTTTTAAGCTTTGTTCTTGCTTCTGCGTTTTTCAATCAATCCAAAGCTTGTGCGTGGTATGACCCGGATTATGATTATTTCAATCTCTTTACACAGAACATCATCCGCGATAAATCTTATACACCATTTTTGCTGACTTATTCTTCCCGATTCTACGAAGATGAAAAAACTGTAATTCCTAATGATAATATAGAAAGCTGGCAAAAATATTTCGGGAATCAGTTCAATTACCGTGAAACGGAATATTTGGTAAACCATCTTCCTTTGCAGGCACTGAACGCCATCAAAGCCGGAAAAACTGCTTCCGAACCAATATTAGCAAAACTTGGCAACTCATTTTATAACAAATATAAAGAAGGCATTGATTATCTCATTGAGGCCAAATATCTGGAACCATATATGCGAATCAGCTATGTGGAAAGTCCGGATTCTTTCTATTACCGCTCCGAAACGGATAATAAGAATGCTACAAATCTTGATTACAATAAAACAATTGCCGCTCTCAACTCGCTTTACAATTCTGCCAGAAATCCTGAAATCAAATTGCGTTACGGATATCAGCTGGTGCGATTTAATCATTACACCAGACATTTTGAGGAATCTATAAATGCTTTTAGAAAATATGTTGAACCGTTAAAAATCAAATCTGCTCCTTATTATCTTGCCTTGGACCAGTTTGCCGGTGCCGAACGCGGTCTTGGCAAAAATGAAGAAGCAAACTGGCATTTTTTTCAGGTTTTTATGAATTCAAAATCTTTGAAAAGAGATGCTTTTGTATCGATGAAACTTTCAGACAGCGCTTCTTTCAATAATATTCTGAAACGCGCCGGGAATGATCAGGAAAAAACAATGGCCTTTTTTCTTTTGGGCTACCAGGATTTTAATGATCCGCTCCCAATGATGAAAAAGATCTATGATATAGATCCGGAATCTGAGATGCTAAAAGTTCTGGGCGCAAGAGCCATTAATGAACTTGAAAGAAATTATCTTCCAATCTATTATTATCAGAATCCTGAAACACAAGATACAACTGATAAAACAACAGAACAGTCTAAAGTTAATAATAAGGAAAATTCTGATAAACAAGAATTATCCCTTTGGCAAAGAATCGTGCGATGGTTCAAAAGTATTTTTGGCTCAAAATCTTCCGAAAAAACTGATCGCAGTAATGACCTTTCCGATAACCAATATTTAGAAAATCCGGACAGAATTCCGTTTTTCAACAAATCGCAATATAACTATTATTATAATGACAATGATAAACCAGTCAATTACATTTCCGACCTCGAAGATTTCACTGACAAAATAAAAGACGAGAGCAAAGACGAATTCTGGAAAATAGCAGACGCCTATCTGAAGTTTCTTCAAAAAGATTATGAAGGCAGCTCAGAAGTTCTGAACAGCATCAATACCAATGACAAAAATTATCAATCTCAGATCCAGAGAATGAAAATGCTGAATGATATCGTTTCACAGCCAAAAATAACATCGGATTTTGAGGAACATCTTTATAAAGATTACCGTGAGTTCTTTGAAGAAAAACCAAAGAAAATGGAAACCGACAGCACTGCAGAAAATTTCGGATATGAGGAATATACGGCACCTTCGACACATGATTTCCTGAAAGATATTCTTGCCAACCGGTATTTTCTGCAAGGTGATGATGCGAAATCTTTCCTCATGAATAACCAACTGTCGGATCTTCGATTCAATCCGAATCTGAACCTGGCCAAAAAGCTTCAGGCATTTTTTAATAAAAAAGACAAATCTACTTTTGAAAGCCAGATCATTGCTAAAAACATTAACAATGTTGGTGATACAGAAGCGTTCTTCAATCTGATCTATGGTGATTTTGCGATGAGAAACGCCGACTTTGCCAATGCCAAAAAATATTATGAGAAAGCCGTTCGGTTTTCAGGTATTCCTTTGCCAGAAGGTTATTATGATTATAATACCGGAAATTATGTAAAATATCAAAACACTTCCGATCTGTATAATGGATTCAGTAATATTTCAGGATTAATTTTCGGACATAACGTGTGGGAAAGTTACCAAAGTCCTGATAATGTTAGTATGAAAGCCGAAGGTTTTATCAATGAGTTTCCATTCATCAAACAAAACATGAATAAGCTGGAGCTTGCAGAAGCTGTATTGAAACTTCAACAAACAGGTAAAAGCAAAGGCGAGTTATCTTCAAAAGCGAATCAGCTGATCGGGAATTTGCTTTATAACACTTCGGTTTTAGGTTATTACCGAGAAGTTTTTGTGATGGATAGTGATAACTCCAACGGCGGAAAATACTATTTTGGAAATGATGAAAGTCCTTTCAGGTATTACTATAAAAATTATGGTTCTAATGTTTTTATAAAACCAGACAACTTTGATCTGTCCATTCAATTTTATAGTAAAGCTTTGCAAAATTCCGGAGACAAAGAACAAAAGGCAAGAATACTTTTCCAAATGGCAAGCGCAGAACAAGGTAAATATTATCAGTGGGAAGCCAGACAGCCAAGTGTGTCTTATGATGATAAAAACTGGGAACAAAAATCCAAACAACGAGAGATTGATTTTGCTAATATGAAAAATGAGAAGTTCAGGACTTATTTCACACAGCTTAAACAAAACTTTAAAGATACTGAAGCTGTAAAAAGTCTAAGCGGAAGTTGTTCTTACTTTGACTATTTCATGAAAAAATAATAAAAAAGGAATCATTTCGATTCCTTTTTTTGATTTTGTGTCGAGAGCCATTCCTCATGGCGTTTCTGAAAAGCTTCATATTTATGATCCTGATTTTTCTTCGCCGCATCGATTGAATGCGACCTGTGTATGTCTTCATCTTTCTCAGCATAGTCAGACAGCATTTCGTAGTAGCAATGCAGCTGATCCAGTTCTTTTTCGGTAAGATCTTCAATATCTACGATTCTATTGCTTGCTTTTTCATTGGATGCAATAAGTTCGTTTAGCTTTATTTGTATGGCTTTTGAATCTTTATTCTGAGCTTTCTGAATAAGAAATACCATCAGAAAAGTAATAATTGTCGTTCCGGTATTGATCACCAGTTGCCAAGTTTCCGAATAATTAAAAAGAGGTCCGGTGATCGCCCAGATCAACACGATTAATGTAGCGGTAATAAATGCTGATGAACTCCCTGTGAACTTAGTTGCCCAATTAGCGAATCTTTCGAAAAAATTTTTGCTTTTCATATTTTATGGCTCTAGCATTAAAAAAATAAAGACCTCTGTAATAGAGGTCTTAAAGGTATTAAAATTCAGTTACTAATCTTTTACAAACTTGGTTTTAATAGTTGTCCCGCCATTATCTACATTAATGAAGTAAACACCTTTTACCAATCTGTTCACAGTTGCTCTGCCGCTATCCAAAGTTCCTCTGGAAACAATTTGTCCTGCTGAGTTGAAGATTTCGTAAGAAGCATTAGCTGCAACGTTGGAAACATTAAGGACATCCCTTACCGGATTTGGATATACCTGTACAGATTTTGTGTTATTAACATCAGTCACCGCCAAAGTTGTACTTACCGTAGCTGGTTTCACCGCATAGAAAACATTTCCTATTGCAGAAACTCTGATGTGTCCTGTTTTACCCACCAAAGAAGCCGGAACAAAAACAGTAGCAGAGCCGCTGTTTGGAACAGAAGCTGCCAGAGTTGTCCAGCTTGCACCACTATCTGAAGTAAAATCAATTTTTACATTCGCAACATTGTACGGAGATGCTGTTGTACCAGAAACTACCCAAGTAACAGTAGAGTTGCCATTTGCGGTTAATGTAGGTGGTGTATTAACCGTAAACGCAGCTGCAGAACCTACAACCACAGTCTGTGTAGTATAAGCGGTCTGAGCTTGTCCTGCCGGTTTATTATCTCTTACTGTAACTCGGAACTTGGACGTTCTTGCAACCGTAGATGCGGCTTCAAAATCTGTCACATTTTTCACTGCGCCTCCAAGAACAGTTGCCAGCTTAGGGAAATATCTTGTAGGAGAAGTTGTAGGAAGCCAAGATCTGAAACTTGCTCCCGAAGTAGTATTTCCTAAAGCAGAAGCACCATCACCAGTACCAGAAGCCTTTCCGATTCCGTTTGCAATTGTACTGGCATCTACCTCTTCCCAGCAATAAGTCAAAGCATCGCCGTCAGGATCTGTAGCAGAAGCTGTAAGTACAAATGCAGTTGATTTTGGAATCGTGTAAGTAGTTCCGGTCATTGCTGTTACCACTGGAGGATTATTGGTAATATTAGTTTCAACATCTACAGTTTTAGAAGCAAGATTTGTTTGAACCTGATCGATACTCACACTATGAAAATATGGATCAGAATGTGCCTGAACATCTGTATTAGTCCCAGTAATTCCGGCATATCCCATAATGGTTGATCCTGATCCTGGTTCTACTTCCTGATTAAGATATTGCTCATAGAAACTGTAAGTATGTGAATCACCTAACTGGTGCCCCATTTCGTGAGCAACATAGTCAATGTCAAAATTATCGCCTTGTGGTGCTCCAGTTCCGGGAGATGTTATTCCACTTCCTTTATAATTATCAGGTGAGATATAAGCATATCCACAACCTCCATTAGCAGCAGTATATGAAGTAGTAGTTACATCATTACTTCCGATACAGCCAATACAGCCAGCATTACCGCCGCCTCCGGATCTACCGAACAGATGCCCTATGTCAAAATCTGCATCTGTAACGCCGTATGTTCCGCCGTGAAGCACATTCATCAACTCATAATTCCATTTGCACATTGATGCTGCCGCACTGTAAGGATCTGTTGATGCGTTTGTAAAAATAAGATTCGGAGCGTTGATGACATTTAGGTGTAGGTTGAATTCCTGTTCAAAAACACCATTAACTCTGGTCATAGTTGCATTAATTTGTGCCAATGCAGCAGCAGCGCTACCAAAATAAGCGCCATATTCGCCTGTGACTGACACAGCAAGTCTAAGAGTATGGTACTTTTTATTCCCTGCCTTTTCAGCTAATCCATTTTTTCCTAACTCGTTCAATTTTTCAACAGAAGCAGGACTTTCTTTGGTTCCACAAACAAAAGCACCTGTTTTGCTTGTTTTCCCGTGAATAGAATAATAGGCTTTATCGGCTGTGGCTGGCTCAATAAATTCATATTTACCATTGCTGATTATCATTGACTGGAAATCGTTTGGCGCTACACTGAATCTTACATATTTAGTAGGATCATCGATCCCAACTCCTACATAAGATCCAAGCTGATACTTATTAGCCAGAGCTTCATCCATTACAGGGAAGCTGCTAACTGAAAAACGTTCCATTTTACCGTTCAATGTTGGCATCATTATCGTCACCGCTCCAGCTTTATTATCAACTTTATCTGCAGCTAATAATTGCCCTCTAATAGATTCAATGTCTAGTTTATAGTAGGCATTGTTATCACTTTTTCTTGTCACATCACCATTAGGAACTGATTTTGTCCATTGTGCATAAACCAATGGAATACTTCCTAAAAGTAACAACGTAGTTAACTTTTTCTTCATATTTATAAAATTAAGGCGACAAATGTAATATTTTATTATTATATATCTAATGTTTTTAAAAAAATAATATGCATTTAACAATTAGATTTAATAAATCTATAAAATATTTATATTTGATAAATTAAATAAATAGTTTTTTAAGCTTTTTTTAAGGTGTGAGATAGATTGACAAAAAAAAGCCTTTTCCGAATTGGAAAAGGCTTTTTTTTATCATAGCAAAGTGCAATTATCACACTTTAATTTCTACGTCTACACCTGAAGGAAGTTCTAATTTCATTAGAGCATCTACAGTTTTAGAAGAAGAAGAGTAGATATCCATCAGTCTTTTGTGAGCTGATAATTGGAACTGCTCTCTAGCTTTCTTGTTTACGTGCGGAGATCTTAACACCGTGAAGATTCTCTTGTTCGTTGGCAATGGAATTGGTCCGTTTACAACAGCACCAGTCGCCTTTACCGTTTTTACGATTTTCTCTGCAGATTTATCTACCAAGTTGTAATCGTAAGATTTAAGTTTTATTCTGATTCTTTGTGACATTTTAATCTAATTTAAATATTAACCTTTTGCCTTAGCGATTACATCTTCAGCAACGTTCGTAGGAGCAGCTTCGTATTTCTCGAATTCCATAGAAGATGTTGCTCTACCTGAAGACAAAGTTCTAAGAGAAGTTACATAACCAAACATTTCAGATAGTGGAACGAAAGCCTTGATAACTTTAGCGTTGTTTCTATCATCCATACCGTTTACAGTACCTCTTCTTCTGTTAAGGTCACCTACGATATCACCCATATATTCCTCCGGAGTTACAACTTCCAGTTTCATAATCGGCTCCATAATAACAGCCTTAGCAGCTCTACCAGATTCTTTGAATCCCATTTTTGCAGCTAATTCGAAAGATAACTGATCGGAGTCAACTGCGTGGAAAGATCCATCTTTCAATGTGATTTTCATCGCTTCAACTTCAAATCCAGCCAAAGGACCATTTTTCATAGCCTCTCTGAATCCTTTTTCAACAGAAGGGATAAATTCTTTTGGAATGTTACCACCTTTGATTTCGTTGATGAATTCAAGACCTGTCTTACCTTCGTCAGCAGGACCAATGGTGAATACGATATCCGCGAACTTACCTCTACCACCAGATTGCTTTTTGTAAACTTCTCTGTGGTTAGCAGTTTGTGTAAGAGCTTCTTTATATTCTACCTGAGGTTGTCCCTGATTTACTTCAACCTTGAACTCTCTTCTCATACGGTCAACAATAATGTCAAGGTGAAGCTCACCCATACCTGAGATAATAGTTTGTCCTGAAGCCTCGTCAGTTTTAACCTGGAATGTTGGATCCTCTTCAGCCAATTTAGCTAAAGCGTTACCCATTTTATCCTGGTCAGCCTTAGTTTTAGGCTCAACAGCGATACCGATTACCGGATCTGGGAAGATCATAGACTCAAGAACGATTGGGTTCTTTTCATCAGATAATGTATCTCCTGTTTTGATATCTTTAAATCCTACAGCTGCACCAATATCACCAGCTTCGATAAACTCAACCGGATTTTGCTTGTTAGCGTGCATCTGATAGATTCTGGAAATTCTTTCTTTGTTACCAGATCTTGTGTTCAGAACATAAGAACCAGCATCCAATCTACCTGAATAAGCTCTGAAGAATGCTAATCTACCTACGAAAGGGTCAGTAGCAATTTTGAAAGCCAATGCAGAGAAAGGTTCCTGAACAGATGGTTTTCTTTCGATTTCAGCATCAGTTCTTGGGTCTGTACCTGTAATGTTATCCTTATCTAGTGGAGAAGGAAGATATTTACAAACAGCATCCAACATAAACTGAACTCCTTTGTTTTTGAAAGAAGATCCACAAGTCATTGGGATGATAGAAAGATCGATAGTCGCTTTTCTAAGTGCTTCGTTGATTTCCTCTTCAGAAATTGAATCCGGATCTTCGAAGAATTTCTCCATCAAAGTTTCATCATAGTCAGCTACAGCTTCTACTAATTTCTCTCTATATTCAAGAACTTCATCCTTCATATCTTCCGGAATTGGAACTACCTCGTAAGTAGCACCTTGTCCAGCCTCGTCCCAGATGATTGCTCTGTTCTTAATTAAGTCTACAACCCCTTTGAAATCTTCTTCAGCACCGATTGGTAAAACGATTGGAACGGCGTTAGAACCCAACATTTCTTTTACTTGTTTTACAACGTTCAAGAAATCAGCACCTTGTCTGTCCATTTTGTTTACGAATCCCATTCTTGCAACTTTGTAGTTGTCAGCCAATCTCCAGTTGGTTTCAGACTGAGGCTCTACTCCATCTACTGCAGAGAATAAGAATACCAAACCGTCCAATACTCTCAAAGATCTGTTTACTTCTACAGTGAAGTCAACGTGTCCCGGTGTATCGATGATGTTGAAGTGGTAAGGTTTTGTTTCAGGTAATTTCTTACCCTGATCTGTTGGGAAATTCCAGTTACAAGTAGTTGCAGCAGAAGTAATAGTAATACCTCTTTCTGCTTCCTGCTCCATCCAGTCCATTGTAGAAGCACCATCGTGAACCTCTCCAATTTTGTGGTTTACACCTGTATAGAATAAAATCCTTTCAGTAGTCGTAGTTTTACCGGCATC
Source organism: Bacteroidota bacterium (assembly GCA_023448955.1). Classification (GTDB taxonomy): domain Bacteria; phylum Bacteroidota; class Bacteroidia; order Flavobacteriales; family Weeksellaceae; genus Epilithonimonas. The sequence continues at coordinate 1,008 of JAEXJU010000305.1, read as the reverse complement.
GATGAGCGCAGCAATACCAATATTTCTTGTAATTTTAAGATCTCTACTCATATCTAATTAGAATTTAAAGTGTGAGAAAGCCCTGTTAGCTTCCGCCATTTTGTGAGTATCAGATTTCTTTTTGAAAGCAGCACCTTCTTCTCTTGAAGCAGCTACTACTTCGTTAGCCAATTTCAAAGCCATAGACTTATCATTTCTAGCCTTAGAATATTTGATTAACCATTTCATAGCCATAGAAATTTTTCTATCTGCTCTGATTGGCATAGGAATCTGGAAGTTTGCTCCACCTACTCTTCTGGAACGTACTTCTACGTGAGGCATAACGTTTGTTAATGCATCTTTCCAGATTTCAAGTGAAGTTTTTTCAGTATCTCCTTTTTTAGTTTCTACGATATCTAGTGCATCATAGAAAATTTTGAATGCGATTGACTTCTTACCGTCAAGCATTAAGTTGTTTACGAATCTCGTTACCAATTGATCATTAAATTTTGGATCTGGTAACAACGGTCTTTTTTTCGCTTTTGTCTTTCTCATTGCTTCTGTACCTTATTTAATGATTATTTTTTCTTACCTTTTGCAGGCGCTGCAGCAGCTTGTCCTGGTTTAGGTCTCTTAGCACCGTACTTAGATCTTCTCTGAGTTCTTCCATTTACACCTGCAGTGTCCAATGCACCTCTTACGATGTGGTAACGTACTCCCGGTAGGTCTTTCACCCTTCCGCCTCTTACCAATACTATCGAGTGCTCTTGAAGATTATGTCCTTCGCCCGGGATATAAGCGTTGACTTCTTTACCGTTAGAAAGTCTTACCCTTGCTACTTTTCTAAGTGCAGAGTTAGGTTTCTTAGGAGTGGTAGTATATACTCTCGTACATACACCTCGTCTTTGTGGACAAGAATCAAGGGCAGCCGATTTGCTCTTCTTGGCAAGCGTGGCTCTTCCTTTTCTTACTAATTGTTGAATAGTAGGCATTTAATTGCTTTTTATTTTAGGGTGCAAAAATAGGAAT
>JAEXJU010000292.1 GCA_023448955.1 Bacteroidota bacterium | reverse complement strand
GCAATACCATTCCAAGTCATTACTTTTCCGGAATTGGAATGTCAAACCAAACCGATACCCCAGGTTAAAGCGCCGGTGACCAAAAAACTTTCACCAACTCCGTGAATAATTCTCGCTAAAAGAAGTAATGCCAGTGCTAGACCTCTGTTGAACTGAAAATAAACTGCCAGAACGTAAGCTATTCCGGCAATAACCGCCAAAACAACACCTGACATTTTGCTTTTCTTCGCACCTTTGGTATCGGTTGTTTTCCCTGAATAGGCCCGGGTCATAAGTGTGGACAAGAATTGAAGACCAATTACCAATCCGACAATCAGATTATTATAACCTAAAGTATTCTGTACAAACTTTGGCAGTATCCCTAATGCAATCCCTATCGTAAAGTACACTCCAAATACAGATATGATAATAGGTGTGATAGCCTGATAGAAACTAATTGTTTTCCCTTTTTCTAATGTTACACTCATAAAATTTTGTTTTTAAAATAATTCGAGGGCAAAAGTGCAATAACTGGAATGGCTAAACATTGACTTGAGTCAAAAAAGGAAAATAATTTAAAGAAATTGCATTTTATGGATTAGGGGACGTGTAATTTATTTGTTCTATTTCATGCTGAATGGTCGTAATCCAAAAATCAAGTTCCCACTCTTTTCTTCGCACGGTCTCAAGCGGGAAAACCCCTTGCTGGTAATTCTTTTCAAGCTCTTCTCTTTAATACGCTGCCAATCTTAATTCAAGTTGAAAATATGCTTTTTTACATTCGGATTGCCGGTCAGTTCCGGAAGTATTTTCCTTTTTATTTAAAAGCTGTATTTCCTCATTTCCAAGTTTAGAGATCATTACATCCCGTGCTTCTTGAAAAATATGATCATTCGCAGAAAACTGATGCAAATACGAAATAGATTTCTCCAACAGTAATTTGTTCAATCGATATTCATCATTAGAATCATTCGGTTCCGGTTTTATCAGTTTTATTAATCTTGGTAATGTTATTCCCTGAATAATCAATGTAAATAGAATCACAATAAATGAAATGAATAAAACCGTACTTCTTTGTTCAATAGTTTGCCCTGAATGAATGTTGACCGGCAATGCAAACGCCGCCGCCAAAGAAACAACACCGCGCATTCCTGACCAGGAAAGTATCAAATATTCTTTGTTTGCCTGACTGTGATTTGCTTTTGAGTTCCTGCCTCTTTTATCAAAAAGAGGAAATGCAAATAAAACAACAAAGCGAACCAGTACTAAAATCAAAAAGATTAAAAAACCGTAGAAAATCAAAGTCAATATTTGCAGTGAAGGAATGTCGGAAATAATTTTAGGCAATTGCATTCCCAAAAGCAGAAATACCAAACCGTTAAGTATAAATATCATTACCTCCCAAAAATGTCCCATCTGAATACGGCTATTTGCCGTAAAAACAGAAAATGAATTCCACGAAAGATACATTCCCAAAACGACAACGGCCAAAACTCCTGAACATCCTAAATGTTCTGCCAAGCTGTATATCGCAAATGGTAACAATACTACAGCAAAAGTTTCTACGTTGCTGTTGTCATTTATAAATCGATGAGCTTTTAAGAAAAGAAAGCCAATAAATATGCCCATCACAATCCCTCCCAAGCTAACTAAGATAAACTGATAGCTCGCCTCCCACAAAGAAAAAGCACCACTAACAACTGCTATTACAGCAAATTTATAAGCGATCAATGCAGAAGCATCATTCAACAGACTTTCGCCTTCCAGTATTGTCGTTAATCGTTTTGGTATAGGAATATTCTTTGTAATACTGGTTGCAGCAACAGCATCTGGAGGAGAAATAACAGCTCCCAAAACAAATGAAAGTGCCCAACCAAAACTGGGGATCAAACTATGCACAAATACTGCAACAATAGTTGTTGTCAGAAACACCAAGCCAAAAGCGAGTAGGGAAATTCTTGGCAATTCTTTCTTAAAATCAGGTATTGATGTATTCCACGCAGCATCAAATAATATCGGAGGCAATACGACGTAAAAAATCATTTCAGGATTCAGATCCATTGACGGCAATAAATGCGTAAGACTTAAAACTAAACCAGCAATCACCAATAAAATTGGCAGCGCCATTTTTATCTTGTCTTTTACTGAAATGATAATAATAAGTATAATTGATATCCAGATAATTCTTTGTAGCTCCTCCATATGTTCAAAAATTGTCTGCGAAATTATTAGTTAGAATTATATAGAACTATGACCTACATCAAAATCGGAAAATGATCAGAAACAGATTCCATCCAATGGCTATCTTCCCGCCTAAGTTAAAGAAAACGAGCTTCGTTCTTAAATCTTAACGCTTTGGACTGTCTAAAAAACGTAATCAAGCATAGTGATGAGGAAGAGTTTAGTAAGAAGATTCTCTTCTGAAGACATTCAAACTGAAAGAGAACAAATTCAGCAGCATAGAATTGGCCGTTGCTTCCTGTTAGATCAAATTTGTGACAAACACGCAATAAAAAGGGCCCCGAATCAATACTGATTGAGGGCCTCACATATAAAGCTAAACAAGTCGCCACCTAAGACTTTTCAGCTTTTATATCATTGCTTTTATATTTCCACAATCCGAATGGCAAAGCCACCACCAGGTGCAGACTTCTGCTTTAACTTACTTTTATTATTTATTTTAAGCTTTTTAATCACATAAGCCTGAGGATTGGTTTTATAATGGGCATCTGGAGCATCGGCGTAGATCGTAGCTTCATATTTTTTGCCTGCGGCTAAAAAACCAAAATCCACTATCGATTCATGTC
>JAEXJU010000267.1 GCA_023448955.1 Bacteroidota bacterium | reverse complement strand
GAGTAGGAGCAGGGATTTCATTTTTCAGAGATCAGAACGGACCTATTTCATCTAATGGTTTGATGCTTGGTGCATCCTATTTTATTCCCATTTCAGATGAAGAAGACAGGCAGGATCAGTTTTCTTTCGGTATAGGAACCAATCTCTACAATATGAATATCGATTACACGCAGCTCAATCCGGAGCAGCCGGGTGATCAGGTGTTAGGAGAGAATACCAATGATATTTTTATTGCTTATGCCAATCTGGGAACTGCGTTTAAATACCGACATTTTTTCGCAGGTGTTTCTGTGGTAGATATACCCTTGAGCAATGATATTCCTATTGTGAACGGGATTGAGCCGTCACCAACTAAATTTTATTTCAATTTGGGATATGACTGGCATTTTACAGACGGGCTTTACGTTACACCTTCTATGATGATGAACCTTAACACCAATTCCTCAAGAATTATAGATTATAACCTGATGGCAACAGCTTTTGGAGATAAAAGTAATATTTCTGCGGGAATCAGTTTCCGAAGTGCAAAAAGTGCGGTTGGCAGCCAGAACCTCGGTCTTTCACCTGTCATCAAAGGGAAAGTGGGATTTCTGACTTTTGGTGCAGTTTACAATTTTGGAGTTTCAGAATTGACAGAAAATTTCGGGAACAGTTTTATGTTGTCTCTTGGTTTTAATATTAATAATTTTATCAATACAAGAGGTTTCCGATATAGGTAATGAAGGATTATTTAAAAAAAGCTAATAGTATATTGCCAGTTTTGTTATTGGCAATTTTTGTTTCAACAATTTCTTGTCTATTAATAAGATACATTTTAGAATACAAATTAGAAATTGATATCAAGCTGATTATTTGGGAGTTCTTTATTCCTTTCGCAGTATCTACTCTGTCGATTATCTTGATTAGAAAAAAATTCATTGTACTTCAATTCAAAGATAAAACAAAAGATAATTTTTTTTACATATTCTTATGTTGGCTGTTAATCTTTGGACTACTTGTGAATTCTCAAATGTTTTTTACTAAATATTTTTATAAGAATGTAACAATTAATAATGTATCTGAAATTAAATTCGAACACGATATTTCAAATTACAATATCCAAAAGGTCTATATTAATGAAAGATATGCTAGAGGTGATTTTGAGACTAAAGTTGTTGGAAAGAATGGGGATAAACTAAATATGAAAATATTTTTTATTACACCAATGTTCAAGGATTCATTAATGCTTCAAAATTATAAAGTTTGGTATTCGGAAACAAAAGATACTACGATTAGTTATAGTTTATCAAATCAAAAAAAAGAAATAGCATTTAAAAAATTTTTCAGTAATACAGTCAAGTATTTTAAAAATAAAGACTTTTCCAAGTTACATAATTTTGAAAAACTTTTTGAATCTGATGAAAAGGAAAAGTTTGACAAATTGATTGGAAATGAAGATAAATCTGCTCTTATTCTTAAACCAATTTTAAAGAATTACAATAATGCAACTTCAGTATTCTTTTGGTATTTCAAGATTTTAGGGATTGGATTATTGATTATACTTTTTTCACTGATTTTTATTTCCTACAAAGAAGTCGAATATAAAAAGAAAAATGATGAATTTTTATCTATAGTAAATTTTTTGATTCCTAGAAAAGGAAACTATTTTTTACCAATTATTATTAATCTTAATATAGCATATTATGTGCTTTTAGCTTTATTTGGAGTTGATATATTTTCGCCACGTACAGAAGATCTAGTTCGCTTTGGAGCGATAAGTAGTGTGAAAATTGCGAACGGAGAAATATGGCGCTTCTTAACAGCAATGTTTATGCACGGTGGTTTACAGCATATAGCTTATAATATGATAATTTTAGCTTTTGCTGGCGTATTTGCAAAAGAAATATTCGGAGAAAAGAAATTGGCTCTGATTTACTTTATCTCCGGATTATTATCTTTCATTGTTACTTTGCTCTTTCATAATGGGTATATAGGGGTGGGGGCGTCCGGAGCAATATTTGGTATAATTGGTTCCTTATTTGGAGCAGGTTTGGTAGATGGTTACAAGGAAAATAAGACAGTAATATTTATAACATCTGGATATTTGTTAATAAATGTTTTATTTGGATTTATTAACAATTCTGATAATGTTGCCCACGTTTCTGGTTTTTTTATAGGTGCGGTGATTTCTTGGATTTTCATTTTGCTTAAAAAATGATTTACCTCCATATTCCTTTCTGCAAACAAAAATGCAGTTATTGTAATTTTCACTTTTCAACTTCTTTTAATTTGAAGGATGAGATGATTTTTGCCATTAAAAAAGAAATCGGATTAAGAAAAAACGAACTTCAAAACAAAAACATAAAATCTCTTTATTTTGGTGGCGGAACACCTTCTGTTCTGAGTGTAGATGAAATCAAATCTCTGATGGATGAGATTCAGAAATATTTCAGTTTTGATGAAAATATCGAAATCACTTTGGAATCCAATCCAGATGATTTGAATAAAAATTTTCTGAAAGAATTATCTCAAACCGAAATCAATCGTTTGTCTATTGGAACTCAAAGTTTTTTTGATGAAGATCTGAAACTGATGAACCGAGCGCACAATGCGTCCGAAGCAGAAAGCTCTATCAAAAGAGCGCAGGATTTTGGTTTGGAAAATATCAGCATCGATTTGATTTATGGTTCGCCGACTTCCAACTTCCAAATCTGGAAAGACAATCTCTACAAAACAATAGAACTTCAAGTTCCTCACGTTTCGTCTTACGCTTTGAG
>JAEXJU010000203.1 GCA_023448955.1 Bacteroidota bacterium | reverse complement strand
CATTCGGATGGAATGCGAGCAAACGAACGAGTTCGCTTCCTGTGTAGCCATTGGCTCCGATGATTCCGACTGATTTTTTCATTTTTATTTTCATTTTTAACGCAAAGAGCGCAAAGATTTTTTTATTTTCAAACTGCTTTTAAGTCGCCAATTTTTTGAATCTTTTATTTTTTTCTCGCAGATTTTTCTGATTGAACAGATTTTCAATCATTGAATTGCTCGCAGCCCGACCTGAGTGGAGCTCTTTTTCTTTTTTGAGAAAAAAAGAAAAAAGCGGGAACGGAGGGCGGATTAAGCTGCCCCAATTAATTCAATTTATTGACCTGATGATAGATATTGAGCGAGTTGCTGAGGATTTTGGTAAATCCTTTGACATCGTCGCCACTCCATGCAAGATTTTCTTCGCCGTAACTTCCGAATTTTGATGACATTAAATCATTTTCAGATTCGATTCCATTCAAAATAAAGCGATACGGATGAATTGTGATAAATACTTTTCCATTCACCGTTTTCTGGGAATTCTGCAAAAACATTTCGATATTCCTCATCACCGGATCGAGAAAAAGCGCTTCGTGAAGCCAGTTTCCGTACCAATCTGACAATTGCGATTTTATCGTCTGCTGGTATTTTGACAACGTGTGCTTCTCCAGCAAATGATGCGCTTTGATGATGATTAACGCTGCCGCAGCTTCGAAACCGACACGACCTTTGATGCCAACAATGGTGTCACCAACGTGGATATCGCGACCAATTCCGTAAGGTGAAGCCAATTCTTCAATCTTCTGAATCGCTAAAACAGGATGAGAAAATTTTTCGCCATTCACGGAAATCAGTTCTCCATTTTTAAATTCGATTTCCAAGTTAGAAGGCTCTGTTTTTTCAATTTGTGATGGAAAAGCTTCCTCGGGAAGATTATATTTTGAAGTTAAAGTTTCTTTTCCGCCGACGGAAGTTCCCCAAAGACCTATGTTGATGGAATATTTGGCTTTTTCAAAATCCATTTCGTAATTATGATTTTTCAAGAATTGAATTTCATCTTCACGCGACAAACTCAAATCACGAATAGGTGTGACAATTTCGATTTTCGGACACATCACATTGAAAATCAAATCAAAACGAACCTGGTCATTTCCTGCGCCTGTACTTCCGTGTGCAATCGCATCTGCACCAATTTCCAAGGCAATTTCGGCAATCATTTGCGCCTGAATTGTTCTTTCTGCACTCACAGACAACGGATAAGTATTGTTTTTCAGAACATTACCGAAAATCAGAAACTTTACGCAATCATTATAATATTTCTCCGAAGCATCAACAAACCTGTAAGAAGCCACGCCTAATTTTTCCGCTTTTTCTTTAAGCGAAACTTCATCATTTTTATCAAAACCTCCTGTATTAATCGTGACTGCGTGAACTTCGTAACCCAAAGTTTCACTCAGATATTTGGCGCAATAAGAAGTATCCAAACCTCCGCTGAATGCCAAAACTACTTTCTTACCCATTGTTGTTATTTATAGATTCTAAATTTTTCTTTTTCTCTTGATCCAGATTTTCGGGAACGAAAAGCATTGCTGTGCAAAGGCAGTTTTTGCGTTCTTTCATCATCAGAATATCGTAATTCACGCAGTTTTTACAACCATTCCAAAATTGTTCGTCCTGAGTCAGTTCTGAATAGATGACTGGTTTGTAACCGAGATTACTATTAATTTTCATCACCGCTAATCCAGTCGTCAAACCGAAAATCTTGGCATTAGGATATTTTTCCCGTGACAAATCGAAGATTCTTTCTTTAATTTGAGTCGCTAATCCAGCATTTCTAAACTTTGGTGAAACTATTAATCCCGAATTGGCTACATATTCTCCGTTGGTCCAGGTTTCTATGTAACAGAAGCCCGCCCAGGTTCCATTTTCGTCAGTAGCGATAATTGAATTTCCTTCCAAGATTTTTTTACCGAGATATTCCGATGAACGTTTTGCGATGCCTGTTCCGCGTTTTTTCGCAGAATCCTCCATTTCGTTTCTGATTTCTTCTACATAAACCAAATGTTTCTCTGAAGAAACTTCTAATTTCATTGTTATTATCTAATTATTTCGCAAAATTAGAAATATTTATCTTTATAAAACAAATTAAAAAGATAATTTTATCTGTTAATTTTATATTAACAACAATATTATCAATATTCAAAATAACAATATTGCTAATTTATTATATATTTGCTAAAAAAGTATAGCTATGGAAAATCAATGTCCAAAATGTAGCAATCAAAACGTCTCTAAAAGCGGAATCATCAAAGGAAAACAGCGGTTTTTTTGTAAAAATTGTAACTATAACTTTACTGTTAAAAAATTAGGAAAACAAATTGATGATTATTATGTCACCAAAGCACTTCAACTTTATCTGGAAGGATTAAGCTTTAGAGAAATTGAGAGAATTATTGGTGTTTCGCACGTCAGCATCAGTTCGTGGATTAAGAAATATAATATCACCAGACCGCCACATTCAGAATTTCATCCTGTTTATAAAGTATTGAAACAAAATGAATTAATAGAATATATTTCACAAGAAAATAATATTAAGGACTCCGGATTAATTATCACTCAATTTGCTGATAAATATATGTTAATCAAGTGGGAACGATTCAAAAAAGATTCAAGATAACGGTAAAAAATACAACTAACTATATTATTAGCACTAATATATATTAAATTTTTGTAAATAAAATATTAATAACAATTTGGCAATCATAAAATAGACACCAAATTATTATTAATTTATGAAGAAAATTCTCACTTTTATAGGAATAGCTTTAATAAGCTCTTCACTATATTCACAAGGCTCACCAGATTATGGTAGTGGATTAAAACTAAATCTTAATCCTGAAGGTGACAAGTATGTAAGATTTATTCTTTGGAACCAAATCTGGTTAAGAAACACGGATATGAATCCCGGAACTATGGTTTCAGATGAAGCCACAAAGAACACCTGGAACATCGGAAACCGAAGACTAAGAGCGCTTGGATATGCACAGATCACCAAAAGGTATATGATTCTGATGCACTTTGGGATCAACAACCAGACTTTTATTAATGGTGGCGCAACGGGAACAACCGGGACAGGCGGTTATGGAAACGGTAAAAAACCACAGATGTTTTTTCACGATGCCTGGAATGAATATGCTGTTGTACTGCCAGGAGAAGCAGGAAAATTCAGTTTGAGCTTAGGAGCAGGCCTTCATTATTATATGGGACTTTCCCGAATGACAATGGCTTCGACGCTAAATTTCCTGACTGTTGACTCTCCTATTTTCACCTGGCCTTTGATAGATAACTCCGACCAATTCGCGAGACAAATGGGAATGTTTGCCAAAGGAAAATATGGCAAGCTGGAATACAGATTCAGTTTAAACAAACCTTTTGCTACCAACCTTACACCAGTCGATGTTACGAATCCGGCCGCAAGAGTTGCCGTTGACAATAACGGAAATCCGGAATTCTCAAAAGCCGGTTATGTAGAATATCAATTCCTTGATTCGGAATCCAATCTTTTGCCTTTCAAAGTTGGTTCTTATTTAGGGACTAAAAAAGTTTTCAATATCGGAGCAGGTTTCTACCATCAGAAAGACGGCACAAGAACATCCGTTAATTCCCAGATTGAAAAACACGACATTGCGCTTTATGCTGTTGATGCTTTTGCAGACCTTCCGCTTGGAAATTCCAAACATAAAATGGCGCTTTCTGCTTATACCGGATTTTACAATTACAATTTCGGCCCGAACTATCTCAGAAATCTCGGCATTATGAATATTGGAACTTCTGATCCTTCATTCGTAGGTGATAAAGCGATTGCTGGCGCAGGAAACCTTCAACCAATGATCGGTACAGGAAATATCTATTACCTGCAAGCCGGATTACTCTTGCCAAGCAATGCTGATAAACCTAAAATCAGAATCCAGCCTTTCGCAGCTTATACCAATAAAAATTTTAAAGCTTTGGAAAAGTCTTCATCACAATTTGATGTTGGTGCAAACTGGTTTATAGACGGTCATCACGCCAAACTGACAACGCAGTATTCTACACGGCCAACTTACACAAGTGCTTCGGCAGAACCAAAATCAAAAGGAGAATTCATCCTTCAGTTCCAGATTTATCTATAAAAATTATTAACACCAAATCTTAATATACAATGAGCGATTCACATCACGTACAGTACGAGAACCTGAGCGACAAGCAAAAAAACCGCACCATTTGGAGTGTGATTATGGCTTCATCTCTTGGAACCCTTATCGAATGGTATGACTTCTATATTTTCGGAAGTCTGGCAATTGTCTTGGCCACGAAATTTTTCCCGGCAGATAATCCAACAGCAGCTTTTCTATCAACTTTAGCAACATTTGCGGCAGGTTTTGTAGTAAGACCTTTCGGAGCATTATTCTTCGGAAGATTGGGAGATTTAATCGGCAGAAAGTACACATTTCTGGTCACACTTCTGATTATGGGATTTTCCACATTCCTGATCGGATGTATCCCAAGTTATGAAACCATCGGTTTTATGG